>NZ_CP133267.1:3162500-3272500 GCF_030915465.1 Neobacillus sp. PS3-34 | reverse complement strand
CTCAGCGTCAGTTACAGACCAGAAAGTCGCCTTCGCCACTGGTGTTCCTCCACATCTCTACGCATTTCACCGCTACACGTGGAATTCCACTTTCCTCTTCTGTACTCAAGTCCCCCAGTTTCCAATGACCCTCCACGGTTGAGCCGTGGGCTTTCACATCAGACTTAAAGGACCGCCTGCGCGCGCTTTACGCCCAATAATTCCGGACAACGCTTGCCACCTACGTATTACCGCGGCTGCTGGCACGTAGTTAGCCGTGGCTTTCTGGTTAGGTACCGTCAAGGTACCGGCAGTTACTCCGATACTTGTTCTTCCCTAACAACAGAGCTTTACGACCCGAAGGCCTTCATCGCTCACGCGGCGTTGCTCCGTCAGACTTTCGTCCATTGCGGAAGATTCCCTACTGCTGCCTCCCGTAGGAGTCTGGCCGTGTCTCAGTCCCAGTGTGGCCGATCACCCTCTCAGGTCGGCTACGCATCGTCGCCTTGGTGAGCCGTTACCTCACCAACTAGCTAATGCGCCGCGGGCCCATCTGTAAGTGACAGCCGAAACCGTCTTTCAGCTTTTCCTCATGTGAGGAAAAGGATTATCCGGTATTAGCTCCGGTTTCCCGAAGTTATCCCAGTCTTACAGGCAGGTTGCCCACGTGTTACTCACCCGTCCGCCGCTGATCACCGAAATGATCCGCTCGACTTGCATGTATTAGGCACGCCACCAGCGTTCGTCCTGAGCCAGGATCAAACTCTCCAATAAAGAGTGAGTGATTAGCTCATAAAGTTACGTTGGCTGATGCTGCATCCCGAAGGTTTGCATACATCAAAATTTGTTCTTGTTGACGTTTTTGTTTGTTTAGTTTTCAAGGATCAATTCGTGTCTGCCGCTCAAAAGCGACTTCATTACTATATCATCCGTCTACCAAGTTGTCAACCGTGTTTTTCATTTTGTTTCTTGCTTGGTGACTCTCTTGTTGAGGACGAGATTTAATATAACATGTATAAAAAGTGTTTGCAATATAATTTTTAAAAAAAGTTCTCGTAAAACAATCTTTTTTATTACGCCATTTAATAAGAAAAAGGTGCAGATTGGAGTGTGAATTTATTATTCACATCCTTATCAACACCCTTATTGCTTATTTATCAATCTTATCCGAACCTATGCACAACCTGTGGATATCCTCTCGCAATGCTGCCCACGGCTTTCCTTAAAGAGTGCTTTAATAAGTAAATTATTTACGTAAAAAAACTCAGAAATAAAATCAGACTTATTTATTCAACTTTCTCGTATGAAATCTTGGATTTTGAATACGTTTCTATAAAATACTTTTATTAATTTTTTTTGGTTTTTTGTTCTACTTCCTTCATTAATTCTTTTAAATCACTCCACTTATAAGCAATTTCTTCATAATTAACATCCGCTATTTGAATTAGTTCAGAAGTTTCTTTGACAGAGCCATATTGTTCATAGAATCTGCGGCCAGGGTTATCAGCTAAAACCCAAACAAGCAGTGATTCAAATCCTTGGCTTAGCATGTCATTGATTCCTGCAAGCAAAAGCTTGCTCCCTACTTTCTTTCTTTTAACTTCACTCAATAGATAAATGGCATAAAGCTCACCATCAAGCTGGTTATTCTTTGTACGCTCTTTTCCAAATGAAGAAAAGCCCACAATTTTGCCATTAGAATCTTCTGCAACATAAACGGGAGCGTTAGGATTAGGGTTATTAAGATTACTTTCCCATAAGGGCAATCGATCTTCAATTCTTAATCCATCCAGAAAATCCTGGCTGATAATTCCCTTATAGGTTTCCTTCCAGCTTTGGACATGAACCTCTGCTATTCCTAAAGCATCCTTACTAATTGCCTTTCTAATAATCATTGTTCCCCTCCAATTTTATCGCGTTTTTCCTTTCGCGAATTCTTTCATCTATTATAAATAAGGAAATACCGGAGATCACGATTGAACCGCCAATTATTTGAGACCACAGGATATTTTCATTCAGCAAATTATAAGCTAGAATCGTTGCGCCAACTGGTTCGAATAAAATGGCCATTGAGATGGTAGAAGCACTGATCCATTTTAATGACCAGTTGAATAATGTATGCCCGAGCAATGTTGGTATGAGTGCCAGCAAAACAAAATAAACCCATTCATTTGTTTTATAGGGAAATAACGGTTCCTGAACTGCAAGAATATAAATAAAGAGAGTAACAGAACTAATGAAATAGACGACAAATGTATATGTAACAAGTGATAGCCGCTTTCGTACAGTTTGACCAAACAAAAGATACCCGGTTACAAACGCACAAGCTACTATAGCAAGTGCATCACCAAAAAGTGCTGAACCGCTGATTTTGAAATCCCCCCAGCTGATAATGACACTTCCTGCTACAGCTATCAGACCGCTTAAAATTGCCTTTGCAGATAATTTTTCCTTAAAGAAAAAATAGGTGCCAACAAAAGCAAATAAAGGCTGCAAGGTTACCAAAACAGTAGAACTTGCCACAGAGGTGTAGTTTAAGGACTCAAACCAGAGGATAAAATGAAATGCCAGTAAAATACCTGCCACTAATGAGAACATCCAATCTCTTTTTGTAATAAGCTTAATCTCTGGAGCATATTTCGTCAGAAAGACCGGAAGCATGAAAAGGACTGAGAAAAACAAACGGTAAAAAGCGATTACTCCCGAAGGGGCAGAACAAAGCTTCACAAAAATGGCAGATGCGGAGACGGAAATTACCCCCACGGCCAAAGCTGCATATGGGTTGATTTTTGGTTCTTTCATGATTAACTCCTTTGATGTTCTAATCGTAATACAACGATGTTGAAAATATATGTTAAGTAATGATAATCATATAATACTTTTTGTTAATTTATTATTAAATTAAGTTAATATCATTCTAAATATGGACGTGAATAGCCATGAGCAATTTAGAGATGGAGATTTTATTCAAACTAGGTTTATCAGCAGTCCTCGGTCTTGTGATTGGTCTTGAGCGAGAATTAAAAAGAAAGCCGGTTGGACTAAAGACCAGCCTCGTCATTTCAATTGTAAGCTGTATGCTTACCATTGTATCCATACAGTCTGCCTATACGTTTCCATCTGCAGGGAATGTTAATATAACAATGGATCCATTACGGCTTGCTGCTCAAATAGTTTCCGGTATCGGTTTTCTCGGTGCAGGGGTTATTTTAAGAAGAGGAAATGACAGCATTTCGGGGTTAACGACAGCCGCGATGATTTGGGGGGCAGCAGGAATTGGAATTGCCGTTGGAGCCGGGTTTTACCTTGAAGCTTTCGCAGGGGTCGCCCTCCTTATTTTGAGTGTTGAATTTGTTCCGTATTTAATGAAAATTGTTGGTCCGAAACAGCTTCGGGAAAAAGAAATAATGCTCAATTTGAATATTAAAGAAAAAGACCATATAGATGAAGTAATAAATTATATAATGGAGAAAAAATACACACTTAGAAGGATTCGAATCAAGGATCTGGACAATGGCGATCACTATGTACAAATTATGATTGCTGTTGATTATCGCAATAAGACCACCGATGTATACCACTCTATTTCTAATATTGCTGGTGTAAATCGAGTAGAGATAGAAAGCATTAGTTAAGGGCAAATAAATTTGCCTTTTCTTTCAAAATTTTCTTGCATGTCCTTAAAGTTGCCGTTATAATCATTCATGTACCGATCATTCGGGGGATTAGCTCAGCTGGGAGAGCGCTTGCATGGCATGCAAGAGGTCAGGGGTTCGAGCCCCCTATTCTCCATTTATCATCGAAAAAAACGACATTATTGTCGTTTTTTTTTGCTCTATTAATGTTAGATGTTGATTTTCCTTGTGAAACGTGTGCGTTTTGTAAAATAAAACGCCCTAAAATTACTAATCAAGCTACGAAATTAACTTGGCAACAAGAAAAGCAATCCCTGCAGCAAAACCACCAACGAGTGTTGTTTGCCAAGCACTTTTAAAGGGTTTTGAACCGGTAAATCTCCCCTTCACATAACCAAATATGAATAATGCGATTAAGGTTGCAATAACAGAGGTCATTAATGCACTTTGTGCATGATGGATAAAAATATAAGGTGATAAAGGGATAAGACCGCCAACTATATATGATATACCAATGGTTAATGAGCTGTTTCTTGCCCTTTTGGGTTCAGGTTCTTCTAGTCCCAGTTCATGCTTCATCATGAAGTCCACCCATCTATCAGCGTCTTCACTAATCGCCTCAACAGCCGATTCGATTTGATGTTCGCGAAGTCCCCAACTTCTTAGAACTTCTGCGACCTCCTCTTTTTCCCGTTCCGGAACTTCAATTATTTCTCGTCGTTCTCTCTCCAACTCATTTGCATAATGCTCTCGGTCCGTTCGTGCAGCCAGATAACCACCTAACCCCATTGCGATAGAACCTGCTGCTATTTCAGCAATTCCAGCTATAACAACAATATTAGTCGCAGAAACGGATCCTGACAAACCAGCAGCAAGCGCAAAAGGTACCGTTAATCCATCCGACATGCCAATCACAATATCACGAATCAAATCGGGAGCATCAAAATGTTTTTCAATGTGCTCTGTTTGTTCCTTCTTTTTCATCGTTCTCTTTACCTCTTCCATTTTTGATCAGTTGCTTATTATCATCACAACAATGAGAACTTTTATAATCCTACTTAAATTTCCACATTGCTCCGGCAATTATGACAGCAAAATACTTGTTTAAATTTACGTTATGTAAATGGGCAGCGTTAGTAGATGAATGTCAACTAATTTAGTTTGTAAACATAGTACATCCACAATAGCCTAATTTTGAAAGGAACACTTCCACTTTTGTGGGAAGTGTTTTTTTTATGCCATTTAATTATTGGCTGATTTCTAAAAGATTGTTGTTTTTAGTAGTTGATTTCCGCTTCAGGATGCTCGCTTTCCGCGGGGTGGGCGGTGAGCCTCCTCGTCGCTGAAGCGACTGCGGGGTCTCACCTGTCCCACTGCTCCCTCAGGACGTTGAATCAGCTTCCTAGAATCAACACCGCACGAAGGAAATGCGATAGCATTTTCGAGGATCTCGCACCTTCCGCTCCATCAACCATCTGATTCACTCTAAATAGCAACAAATTTACGAAAACAGCCTAATTATTTTTACGAATATCCCTTCATTTAAAAATATGGATAAGCACAAATTGAAAATAAAGGAAAAAACAACTGTTTTCAGGAGTCTTTTTTGTTATAATTTTTGAATAGTAATCGATTTACATTATAAGGAGAAATAATGAAAAAAATCCCAAAGAAAATAATTATGATTCCTATTTTAATAATTAGTTTTTATATAGTTTATTTATTTGCCAGTAAAGCAAATGTAACTGTAACAGAGGTAGTTTCCTCTGATGGCGAAAAAGTAATTCAGGTCCATGACCAAGGAGAAAACCTTAAAGATGAATTTCCTTATAACATGAGCGAAGCATCTGTACAGCAAGCTATTCATAATATGTCACATCAAAAAGTTCTGGCAAAAGAAAAGTGGGGAGCCTTACCTTTAACACCTAAGCGAGTAAAAAGATTAATAGAAGTAGTAAAAGCTAACGAAAAGGAATATGCGCATTCTGACTTATATTTAGGGATACTCGAGGATTGGGCAGAGAATAATTTCAGTAATGCTGTCTATGATCACAATACAATCTGGCGGTTACAAGATGGAACTACTGGTGAAGCATACGGAATTGCATCTCCAGAGGAAGAAATGAAATTTATACAAGAACATTTTGATGTAAAAAAATGAATCAAAGCTAAAAAGAAGCTCCACTTATCAGCCGCTCTGTTCATTTTTTTAATTATACTTTCTCCACCATAATAGACTTTGCCTTTGGCAAGGTTTTTTCTTTTTGCCAACTTTCCTTTCGGTAACAAAATTAAAAGGAGCAGGTTCCCCTGCCCCATTTGGATCAATCAAAGCTTTGTCCTCAAGCTCCATAGCTCAGGGAAGAATTGATGGTCAAGAACCCTCTTTAGATACGACACTCCCGATGAGCCTCCGGTTCCTTTTTTATTTCCAATGATTCTTTCGACTGTACTCATATGGTTAAAGCGCCATAGCTGCTGCTGGCTTCCGATATCCACCAGTTTTTCAGCCAGCTCATATAAATCCCAATATTGGTCCACATTTCGGTACACTGTCAGCCAGGCTTCCTCGACACTCGCGTTCGGCTGATACTCCTGCGACCAATCCCTATCAAGCGCTTCCTGGTCAATCGGCAATCCTCTAAGAGCGAGTGCATTCACGGCTGCGTCGTATAGGCCTGGCTCATGAAGTGCGTTTGTCAGCTGTTTATAAAGCTCAGGCTCATGCTTATATACTAATAACACATGAGCATTTTTCTTGCGCCAATGCAAACTCAATCAGCCGGTTTTGATACGATTGAAAACCAGATGAATGGCCAAGCTTATCCCTAAATTCCATATACTCTGCTGGTGTCAGGGTCGATAACACATTCCAAGATTGGATTAATTGCTGCTGTATCCGCGATACACGTGAGAGCATTTTAAATGAAGGCTCAAGATCATTCCTCCGGATGCATTCGGCAGCCGCATTTACTTCATGGAGAATCAGCTTCATCCATAGCTCGCTCGTCTGGTGGATAATAATGAAAAGCATTTCATCATGATGGTCCGAAACTCGGTGCTGGCTTGTTAGTATCTTCTCGAGTTGAAGATAGCCCCCATAGGACATTTCCTTTTGAAAATCTGTATGAATGTCTTTTTCCAGAGCTCCATTTTTATTTATTTCATTGCTCATTTTCTGCCCCTTCCTTTCAATGCGTGGCATTTCATCAATCTAAGCTACGACTTCTCTTTCGTTTTTAAACTTTTCGTACTGTTTTTCAGACATGATTTTTTTAAGGATTTGGACTGCCTGCCACACCTCACAATATGAAGTATAAAGTGCAACAGGAGCAAGCCGGATAATATTAGGTGCACGGAAATCCGGTATTACTCCATTTTCCTTAAGCGCTTTGCAGATCCGTGCCGCCTCCGCATGTTCAAGGCTTACATGCCCGCCTCTCCGCACCTCATCCATCGGGCTGCCGATGCTAAACCCTAGACCATTTAGTTCATGCTTAACTAATTCCATTAAATATTGCGTCATTAAAAGCGATTTCGTACGGATATTGCCTATGCCAGCTTCTCCAAACATCTCAAGTGAACCAATTAATGGGGCTACACTCAATAGATGAGGAGTTCCAATTTGGTATGCACCTGCTGATTCAGCAGGAAAAAAGGTATGTTCCATATCAAATTGATGTTCCTTTTTAGAGCCGAACCAGCCGGCAAGGCCAGGAAGTGTGCCAAAATGCTTTCGGTTCACATATAATCCGGCAACTGCTCCCGGTCCCCCATTTAAATGCTTATAGCTGCACCAATATGCAAAATCAACATCCCAATCAGAAAACGAATGTGGAATTGCCCCAATAGAATGGCAGCCATCAAATCCGATCAGTATGCCGCGGTCATGGGCTTCTTTCGTCAAACGTTCCATATTTAATATTTGTCCGCTGCGATAAAGGACTGTCGGCAGGATAATCAAAGCAACTTCCTCTGTCATGGCATCAATAATGTCTTTCTCCTCCAAAAATCGCCCGTCCCTGCTCTTCACTCGAAGAAGGTGTGGTTCTGGATCATGTCCATGAATGCGCAGCTGGCTTTGTAAAGCATAAATATCGGATGGGAAGGTCAACTCATCTGCCAATATTTTTGTGCGGTTTCCCTCAGGCTTGTAAAAAGTAGCCACAAGCTGATGCAGATTCACTGTCGTGGAACCGGTTACAATTACTTCTTCAGGTAACCCTCCAACCAGAGGTGCACAGAGCGCTCCCAATTTTTCCGATAAATAAAACCAGGGATGGTCACCCTGCATCCAGCCATCAATTCCTCGTTCCTTCCAATCATTCACACAATCCAGCAAAGCCTTTTCAGCCCTTTTTGAAAGAAGCCCCAAAGAATTTCCATCCAGATAAATAGAATTCGGTTTTAAATAAAATTCATTACGATAAGCTGCAAGCTGATCGTTTTGGTCAAGTATTTGTGCGTAATCATGTGTTGGTTCAAAGCTATAAAGTCCCATTGCAACCCCCTGCTCTTATATCATACTAAACAAAGCGTAACAAGGAATGCGACATACCGTCAACGCTAAATCTAAATATTCCAAAACTTTCGATCCTTTACACTTCCAAAAATTAAACTTCTGCCACTTCATATTTAGCTCCTAAAAATCGAATAATAATCCGAGATGAAGGAGGTATTTCATTGACTAAAGCGAATTGCAGTCCAGGAAGTGAAAGCCAGGGACAAGGGCAAAGTAAAGGAGACATGAAATGGTGGCAATTGTCTATGGTGGGGATTGGTTGTACCATTGGAACCGGGTACTTCCTGGGTTCCAGTATCGGAATTGAGGTTACAGGCCCTTCTATTGTTTTTTCTTTTGTTTTGGCTGCCATCGGGACGTACATCGTATTCAATTTACTTGCCAAAATGACCGCCGAGGATCCACAGGAAGGTTCTTTTTGCTATTACGCTAACAAAGCATACGGACGCTGGGCGGGCTTTAGCTGTGGGTGGAATTACTGGTGCTCTAACATTCTTATTATGGGCAGCCAATTAACGGCTCTATCCATACTCTCAAGGTTCTGGTTTCCCAAGGTTCCCCTGTGGATTTTCGCAGCTGGATACGCTGTCCTTGCCATTTTCGTTGTTTTATTGGGAACAAAAGGATTCGACAGGGTAGAAAACATTCTCGCCATAATTAAAACGGCTGCGATTATCATGTTTATCATTCTTGCGTTGGCCGCTTTATTTGGCTGGGTACACGGTGATGCTAGTAAACCAGACTTCCCCAGAACAATGGGAGCAATCTTCCCGAATGGCCTTAAAGGCTTCTGGTCATCACTCATCTATGCTTTTTATGCATATGGAGGAATTGAAGTAATAGGTCTAATGGCGATGCAGCTTCAAAAGAAGGAGGATGCTCCAAAGGCAGGAAAAATTATGCTCCTTGTATTGATGATTATTTATGTATTATCTCTTGGCCTTGCTGTGATAATGGTGTATTTTCATGCCTTTAACGAAAAGGAAAGTCCATTTGTAACCGCTATGGACAATTATCATTTGCCTTTTTTTCCACATGTCTTTAACGGCGCGATAATCATTGCGGGATTCTCTACAATGACTGCCTCGTTATTCGGTGTTACGACTCTCCTTGTTACACTATCCGTGGGAGGGGATGCTCCTTCATTTTTTTCAAAAAAACTTAAGAAATTCAAGGATCTGCCTCTCCCTTCATTAGGGCTTGGAGCAGCAGGATTAGTGGCCTCGATCATCACAGCACTTCTGCTGCCTGGAAAGATATATGAGTATATTACAACCGCTGCAGGTATTCTTCTCCTGTTTAATTGGTCGTTCATTGTTATTTCTGCCTTGAAGGTGTTGAAGGTCACAAGCTTGGATAAAATGATGGCCTTTGCTGGTCTTGCATTGATCCTCGCAGCGATCAGCGGAACGATAATGGAAAAAAACATTCGCTATGGATTTTTTGTCAGCCTGTTATTTGTCGCAATTATTGGCATCGTTGCTTTCATTTTGCAAAAAAAGGTCTGGCGCAAGGCTGCAAAAAAGTCAGGCTAGTTTAATAATTTTATTTCCTGTTTAAATGAATACAAATAATAGAAAAGGATGGGGTTAAACATCCAATATTTAAAGGTTGTAAAAGCTATTAGAGAAAAAGCAGTACGCCTAAATGATTATGGCAATCTTGATGAGTTGTTTAATGCGATTGGCGATGCCAGATATGTTCTTCTAGGGGAAGCTACCCATGGGACATCGGAGTTTTATAATATCAGGGCAGAGATTTCCAAAAAGTTGATTGAAGAGAAAGGATTCTCTTTTGTTGCAGTTGAAGGCGATTGGCCTTCCTGCTATATGGTTAACCGCTATTGCAAAGGCTTAGATGAGGAAAAGAAGGATATCGTTACCCTTTTAAAGAATAACTTCAAACGCTGGCCAACCTGGATGTGGGCGAATAAAGAAGTGCTAAGCTTTGCAGAATGGCTGAAAAAGCATAATGAGTCTGCTAAAAAAAAGGTTGGCTTTTATGGAATTGATATGTACAGCCTGTTTGAATCAATGGAAGAAATCATTCGTTATTTAGAAAGCATCGGTTCAGAGGAAGTCGAAGTCGCCAAAATGGCATTTTCCTGCTTTCAGCCTTTTGAGAAGAACGAGCATGATTATGCCATGACAACCGCCTATTTGTCGGAAAGCTGTGAACAGGAAGTCCTGAAGCTATTACTGGACATCCAATCTAAAAAGGAAGCAATTGCGACAGATGATGAAGCGTCCCTGAGCCTTGAGCTCAATGCATTAGTCGCTGCCAATGCGGAGCTTTATTATCGTTCAATGGTTAAGGGCGGAACAGAAACCTGGAATATCCGTGATACCCATATGGTCGAGACTATCGAAAAGCTTACTGACTTTCATGGTTCCGATTCCAAAGTCATTGTTTGGGAGCATAACACCCATATTGGGGATGCAAGTGCAACCGACATGGCTGAAGAAGGTATGGTAAATGTCGGACAGCTTATGAGGGAGAAACATGGCTCTGATGTCTTCGCTGTTGGGTTCGGAACCTATCAGGGGACAGTTATTGCAGGTCCTTCCTGGGGTGCCCCTCTGGAAGTAATGGAAGTACCGCCTGCAAGCAGAGGAAGCTGGGAAGAAGTGATCCACCGTGCTGGACAATATGATCAGATCATTTTGCCAAATCTGCTTCAATCCAGCCTATTTGATACAATAGCCGGACATCGGGCAATCGGGGTAGTATATGAACCGGCATTAGAACACTTTGGAAATTATGTTCCCACCAACCTTGCGAAAAGATATGACAGCTTTATTTTTATCGATTCGACAACCGCCTTAAAACCGCTTTAGGGTGGACATCCGGAAATTTATTTTCATCACACGGAAACCAAGTCTGCCTATTAAGCGTCTAATACTTTGATGGATCAATCGGTGAGAGGCGAAGGAAATGGCAAATAAAAGTGGAAGAACCCCTGATATAACAGTTAAAATATTATATGGTTTGAATTACATGGTCATCATTCTCTTGTTTTTATCACTCTGGATCATCACTCACCATCCGGAGTACATTAAATTTGCCAAAAAAATATTGCATATGTATATATAATAAAAGGTCTGTCCCGAAAACATGGGTCAGACCTTTTTTCATTAAGCAGCAACGTCTCTCTTTTTGAAAACGACATAAGCTAGAAGCTGAAACAAAATAAAATAAATTGTGAGCATGATGACAGAAAACGATATGGTCATTCCATTAACCATCGGAACTCCTTCAAAGTATTGCATTAGATCAGTATTGGCAAACAGTATATATTTTGCCCAATCAAATTTCATCGCCAAGAGCATCGTCAGTTCCGTCCCAGTAAACATGAGGAAGATGGAAAGCCCAATCGCGAGTGAGCTGTTTCTGAACACAGCTGAAATCATAAATGCCATGGTAGAAAGCATAATCATCGCTATGGATTTCATCCCATAAAAAATGACAAGGTGGAAAACCATGCTTTGTTCTGTTACATTCCCGTCAGAATAATTAAGATATGGAACAGCATTCTCTGGTGCCCCAAATAATATTATTCCTAAAAGAGCAGAGAATGAAAATAAAATAACTAACATCATCAGTGCATACAAAATAACAGCCATGTACTTGGCGACTAAAATCTTTCCCTGCTAATCGGCCTGATCAGCAGAAGTTTAATCGTCCCCCAATTAAACTCGGAAGCAACAATCCCTGCAGCAATAATAATAGTAAATAAACCAGCTAATTTTATTAAACCCGCACCATCCGATACAAAATCCCACATTGAATATTTAACATTCGGTGAAAGATTATGTTCAATTCTGTATTCTTTAATGGCAATATTTCTTTTTATATTTGAAATTTGGCTCTCAGGTACCTTTCCTATTGCCAACTGATCCTTCGATTGTTTCACTTCTGCCTGAAGTGTTTGCTTCCAGTTTTGATCTAAATGGGACACACCTTTATTTTGCTGATACTTAATAACCGCACCGGTTAATGAAATCATAATCAAAAGTAAACCAATCATGACCAGCGTACCCGGACGCTTAAATATTTTCATCCACTCGTTTTGAACCAATTTAAACATGCATTGCTTCCCCTTTTTTTCCGTAACTTCCAAGAACCGATCCTCCAAAGTTTTAGTTATTTCCTTAACTTCGTAAATATCGATTCCTGCGCTGACCAGTTCTTTAATGGCAAATGGAATTTCTTCTTTTTTAAATGAGGCACCGATCCCATTTTCGGTCAGATGAACTGACAAAGCAGGATAAAGGCATTCTAAAGTCCTTTTTGCCTTTTCTTTTTGATTAACTACAATGTCATATACTTTTTCAGATCCATTTACAAAATCATGGACAAGCTGGACATCCACCAGCTTCCCTTCCTGGATTATCCCGATTCGATCACACATCATTTCCATTTCCGAAAGTAAATGGCTCGAAACAATTACAGCCATATCCCTTTCCCTCGCAAGCTTTCTGAGATGGTCTCTGATTTCACGGATTCCCGCAGGATCAAGACCATTGGTCGGTTCATCAAGAATGAGAACCTTGGGATCATGCAAAAGTGATTGAGCTAGGCCAAGCCTTTGCCTCATTCCAAGCGAATAGGTCTTCACTTTATCGTGAATTCGGTCAGTCAAGCCTACCAGCTCCACTATTTCATCGATTTTTTCTTTACGGATACCATTGGACATGCGTGCAAAGTGGATAAGATTTTCATAGCCGCTCAGAAATTTATACATTTCAGGATTTTCTACAATCGCGCCAATCTTGCTGACAGCTTTTTCAAAATCATTTTTGACACTGTAGCCGGAGATTTTTATGTCTCCTGAGGTAATTCCAATTAGTCCCACCATCATTCTGATAGTGGTAGTTTTTCCGGCACCATTTGGTCCCAGAAATCCGAATACCTCCCCTTTATATACTTCAAAGCTTAATGAATCAATAATTGTTTTTCCTTTGATGGTTTTTGTAACATTTTGTATCTCTACTATTCCTGCCATTAGAAGTCTCCTCTCAAATTTTAAAATTCCCACCTGAAACATCAGCAGTAATTACCTTCAACCTTATCTTAAACTGCAAACTTAAAAGGCAAAACGTCCTGAAGCTTTATTTCATACTAAGACCAGAGCCTTAGTAGCTGCCGGGTTTTCTTCAAAGAAAAAAACGCCAATTGGCATTTTTATGTCTTGAAGTGAATAAAAAAAGACCGTCAAAAATGACAGTCAATCTCTTGAAAGTATAGAAAAACTATTTTTATTAATCCGTTTAAAATTAATCTACCTTACCAGTAATATTATATTTTCTTTCCTGTTCTGCGATAATCTCATTATCTTCAGCGTTATCCCTTGCCACTTTTTGAGTCAAGATAGCTCCCACTATACATAATAGCATGACCGCAATGTAGTAGCCCTTTTCATTAAGCTGTAAGCTATCGGCATTATAAAGACCAATACTGAATAACATTACTCCGGCAAAAAGTGTAAAATACGCTAAAACCGTAAATGCAGGTGTGTTTCTTCTCCTGTATCTTTGCATAAAATCTAACCCCTCCTGGTAACCTTGTTGATAAAGAGTAATTTCTTGTAAATTATAACAAATATATGAAAATTCAGTAAGGATTTTTTTCGGTACTGTTGTTTTTCTTGCTAGTTATGTTTATCTCATTCAGAACCCAAACTTTTTCCCTAAAACAAATGGACTATAAATGGAAATAAATATAAAATAGTAAGTACTTGAATTTTATGACTATTTCGTCATTATACGAAGGAGTTTAATTCTTTTAATTAGCGAGGAGAGTTTGGATGAGTTTAATAGAAAAAGTAGTGCAGCTTAAGCAAGAAATTAGTAATGTCATAATTGGCAAAGAGGAAATCGTTGAAATGTTATTCATTGCCCTTTTGAACGATGGGCATGTATTGCTGGAAAGTGTGCCTGGAACGGGCAAAACACAATTGGCAAAAAGTTTTGCCAAAACGATTAACGGGGAGTTTAAACGCATTCAATTTACCCCGGATTTATTGCCGAGTGACGTGACAGGGATCCAATTTTTCCATCCAAAGGAGCAGGATTTCCAGCTTCGGATTGGTCCTGTTATGACCAATATCCTGCTGGCAGATGAAATAAACCGTGCTACACCAAGAACACAAGCCAGCTTACTGGAAGTAATGGAAGAACGCCAGGTTACAATTGATGGCGATACCATTCTACTTCCAAATCCTTTTATCGTAATTGCGACACAAAATCCGATTGAGTCCCAGCAGGGTACTTTTGCCTTGCCTGAAGCACAAATGGATCGTTTCTTCATGCAAATTCCTTTAGGTTATCCGACCTTGGCAGAAGAAAAGAAAATCATGCAAACTTATCGGACTGGTGCACCGTTTAACAAATTGGAAGTTGTCCTTAACTTAGAAGAGATAGCCAAAATGAAAGAAGAAGTAAAACAGGTAACCCTTTCTGAAGATATTGAGGATTATATATTAAGAATTGTTCACCTATCCCGCACACATGATGATGTAGAAATGGGGATTAGCCCTCGAGGTACACTGGCGTTTATGCGAGGGGCACAAGGAAAGGCATACATAAATAACCGTTTTTATGTAACTCCAGAGGATGTTAAGGAGGTTGCTGTCTATATGCTGGCCCACCGCATCGTTTTAACGATGGATGCCTCGTTGAAAAAGTCAAACAGCCAGGTGGTAAACTCCCTTTTAAATAGTGTTGAAGTACCTGTTGAAATTGGGGCGAGCAAATAAATGGCATGGCGAAAAGAGATTCAGGGTCTTGAGTCAAATAATGCTGTTACAGCGGTAGGAGCTATACTGCTCCTTCTCAGCTTTTACAAAACCTCCTATTGGTTTATCTTTTTGGGAGCTTTTTTGCTAGTTATCAGCAGAATGAGTATTTATTACCTAAACCATGTAGCTGACCATCTTATTTTCGAGAATGAAAAGGAGTCCATTCGCCTTTCGGTTGGAGAAGAAATCATCTTGCCATTAAAATTTTCACAGTTCAGCTGGCTGCCAATCTTTCAAGGAACTTTAAAAATAAAGCTTGAAGCCATTGTGGAAGGATTAGGTGTGCCGTTTACAAGCCATGAAAACAACGTAGAATTCAAATTCCCCATTTTTGTAAAAGGACAAGAAACAATACAGGTCTCTCTTCCTCTCAAAGCAACTGCCCGCGGTGTAACAAGAATTAAAACGGTCGAGTTAACAGTAGGAAATTTTTTCGGGTTAGGTTCTGTTCAGTTAAAATATAACCCCTTCATTCATAAAGAATTAATTGTTTATCCTTCCCCAACTATGGTATCACAGACCGACCGTTTGGTTGCAGCAAGGTCCAACGGTGACTATTCGTCACCTTCTAGTATGTTTGAGCAATTTTTAGCACCAATTGGAACGAGAGATTATATTTACACTGATTCTTTTAAACAGATTCATTGGAAAGCAAGTGCAAAAACACAAGCTCTACAAACGAAAGTGTTCGAGCGTATGGCTGATAATTCCTGGACATTTATTATCAACCTGCGTGAGGCAAATACTCCACACATCCATTTAGGAGTAGTGGAAAGTTTAGAATCAATTGCAAGTAATGTGGCTTACTTAGCCCAGCTAGCAACGCAAAGAGGTATAGAATTTGAAGTATTCCTCAATCTCCGAATGGTTAACCAATCAGCCGTTTATCATCTTCCAAAGGGATGCGGTACCCGCCAATTAGGTAAGGTGCTGGATATCCTTGCTCGTGTCAACAAAAAAGGTAATACCCAGCCATTAAACAAATTGCTGCACTATGTTGAAAAAAAGCAGCAAAATTCACCAGTTGTAATTTTCTGTGGACCATTTCCAGATGAAAAACATAAGTATATTGCTCAAATGCTTAAGAACGGCCAAAGGCTATTTATTCTTCAAGACGATAATCAATATCCTGCTATTGTTCCACTGGGACGTATATGAGTGGAAGGAAGGTATAAAAATGATAAAACGGATACTACCGGCCTATTATTTTGGTTTAGAATGTGTGTATTTATATTTCCTTTTATTTTTGTTCTACACAAGAACCGGCAAGCTCCCGCCAATGGCGGCGACTCTTTGCGTAATCGCTTCCGGACTTTTGTTTCTTGTATTTTCCTTAAAAGTGAAAAAGGGTTCCAAATTTACTCCTTTTATCGGGGCCATTTTATCTGGCGGAATTGGATATTTTTTAGGATTAACCCCGATGTCAGCCTTAATCTGTATTGTTTTTATCTTTTTCCGAATCAGTGCATTTACAAAGGATACGGCATTATGGACCGAAGAAAGGCGAAAATTAGCTCTTACATTCTATTGCAGCAGTTTTTTAATTTTCTTTCTGGGTTGGATTTTTAAATATCCTTATATGAATTGGCTGTTTTGGAATGTCATTCTTTTCACTGTTCTGTTCAGTATTGGAAGGTATCTCCAACAAACAGATTCAAATACAGTGAACAGAAATCCTAAGTTTTTGGCTGCTTTTTTTGGCATTGCTTTCTTATTCGCTGCTGGAATTGCTTCTCTCCTGCTGCCCTTTGCTAAATGGTTACTTTTCAATTTCTTTAAGGGAATCATTCTGCTTATAAGCTTTCTTTTGGCCCTTTATTCAATTTAGTTGAGGGAAAACATCTGCAGTTAAAAGTACTGAAAAGGCCGCAGGATAAAATAGCAGGGAAAGAACAAAAACCAAATTCTGTCTTTACTGACCATGTTGTACACCACGTTCCCTTTTGGATTTCGCTGATTGTATTAGCTGCAATCTTGATTGTCATATGGATTCTTATCAAAAAGTTTAAACAACGTAATATCTCTCAATCGGAACAGCCGGTTAAACTCCTAATAGAGCATTTTCCTTCATTTGAAAAAAAAGGCGGAAAAAGCCGCTTTTTCCGTAGCTCTGCTCCGCAAGAGTATATGCGCAGATTAATTTATCAGCTTCAATTATTTGCGGATAGGCATAAAATGGGCAGACACAGCCATGAAACGTTAAGAGAATGGTTTGATCGCTTAGGATTTTCGATGGATGAAGCACTTTTTATAGCATACGATAACGTTCGATATGGAAACGTCATTTTAACAAAAATAGACTTGAAGGACATAGAAGTGTCAATTGAAAATCTTAAAAGAGAAATAAAGGATCGAAGCAAAGAAGGACAGAAAGGTTAAGCTTTCTGTCCTTCTTTATTGTATAGCTTGAACTTGAAGTTTACTTAGATTCCCCTTCTCCATTGTCAATGAATAAGAACTTCTCTTCTTCCTTAAATGAAGAAATATAACACTTTAAT
Organism: Neobacillus sp. PS3-34; assembly: GCF_030915465.1. GTDB lineage: Bacteria > Bacillota > Bacilli > Bacillales > Cytobacillaceae > Neobacillus_A. The sequence continues at coordinate 3,255,067 of NZ_CP133267.1, read as the reverse complement.
AATTCCTTTGTACCTTCCAAATCTTTTATGGAGATTACTTCTACAGCCGAGTGCGCATTACGGGAAGGAATGGAGAGTACACCTGTTGGTATCCCGCTATTCGCAAGATGGATTGCCCCTCCATCAGTTCCTATTCCTGGAAACACTTCATACTGAAAATCGATGCTTTCTTCTTGTGCAATGACTGCCAATTTATCTTTTACCGCAGGATGGGCAATTAAACTGGCATCCATTATCTTGATTCCAGTTCCTTGTCCAATTTGAATAAAGTCATCTAAAACACCCTCAGGAGTATCACTGGCAGCTGTTGTGTCTACCGCAACCGCCACATCTGCAGAAATGCCTTCAACTGCTATTTTCGCGCCTCGCAGTCCTACTTCTTCTTGAACTGTAAAAATCGCAATGATCTCTCCAGCAAAGTCCGTAAGCTCTTCGAGTACTTTTACCACCACCGCACAGCCTGCACGGTCATCAAAGCCCTTCCCAACAAGTTTACCAGTGGTTTCATTCCCTAAAAATTCTATACTTGAAAGCCATGTAACAGGATCACCAATATTTATTCCCATTGCTACCGCTTGCTGTCTTGAGCTTGCTCCAACATCTATGTATAAATCCCGTAGCCTTTTAACCTTTATATCTTGTTCGAACTTTTTATAATGGGCAGAGATGGTTCCAATAATACCTGTCAGCATTCCACTTTTTGTTCTAATTTGAACCTTTTGTGCGGGAAGAACTCTTTCATCATGCCCGCCCAATTGTTCAAACCGCAATAGGCCATTTTCTTCAATTTTCCGTATGATAAATCCCACTTCATCCATATGGGCGGTAATAATAATTTTCGCGGCACAATTCCCTTTTTTCCTTGCAATAATATTCCCGTGGGAATCTGTGTCTAACTGGTCTGCAACATCTTTTAGCCTTTCATTCAGATAGCTGACAACAGGCTGCTCAAATCCTGACGGGCCATGCAATAAGGCCAACTCCTTTAACAGTTCAAACATTTTCCCCTTCACTCCTTTAAAATCTAATGCAAAAAAACTCTCAACACGGATAAGTTGAGAGGTTATATGCTCATTTTATCTCCCAGGATTGGCTTTATGAATTTGGCAAAGTGTTCTAATTAAAAACGTGCTGTCGAGGCTTGGCAGGGCCATGCCCCTCCACTTCTCTCGATAAGTAATGATGTATAGTTACAGAAATCAGGATAATATGTATAAATGATTTAGTCAATTAAAATAAACAATTTTCTGAAAATAGCCAGAAGCAGAAAAACACATTTAATATTGGAAATTGTCTCACTGATAATAAAACAGAGCCAGGAACTAGTCCCCGGCTCTGTAAAAATTTGATAATTAATTTATTTTGCAAATTTGTGATGTCCAATAGTAATCGTAGTTTTACGTGAAAAGATCCAACCGCTTTTTGCTGTTCTAGGGTTATAAAAGAACAATGAACCTTTTCCTTGCCCTCTATATGCTAAAGCCTCATTTACTGCTCTTTTGGAAGCTGCGTCTGCCCGCTGATTGATAGCACCGTTTTGGACAGGAGTAAAAGCGTAATGACCATTAGACTTTTGGTAAACTACCCCTTTAACTGTATTAGGAAAACCCTTGCTTGCTACCCTGTTTAAAATAACGGTTGCTACAGCTACTTTACCGGCAAAAGGTTCTCCTTTAGCTTCAGCATGGACCAGGCGCGCAATTAAATCTTTCTCAGCAGCGGAAATCCTTGAATTAGGTAACTTCAGCTTTTGACCTGGATAAATCAAGCTTCGTGATTTATTATTTGTTTTCATAAGTTCTTTTACAGATACTCCGTACTTACTAGCAATCTTCCAATATGTCTCTCCAGCTCTAACATTATGAGTGCGAGTTGCTGCTTCTGAATTCTTCCCATAGAAAAATGGTGACATCGAAATTAATAACGCCGATGCAATTACTAGTTTTTTAATTTTTTTCATGTTAATCCTCCTAGTAGTTGTTCTCGTCTCTGTCTACTAGGCTAGCAGTTGTAATATACTAATTCATGCACCAAAATGTGGCAATAGCTTGATAGGTTGCTTGCTTTACTGGTATAAATGCAATTTCCTTAAACCTGGAATGTTTTTCCGGATTTATTTCCCCATAGAAAAACGCCGGTTTTTACAAAAAACGGATGTAATTTTACAGAATATTTCAGGAGTGTAACATGATTTTTTTTATTTATTAGCCTTTTCCGGGTTTTTTAAGAGTATGGAAAATAGCCATTTTAGCAAAGGCGGTACAACAAAAAAGATAAAAAAAGACGGAATAGCTGTTAAATTTTTTCCTAAGCCTCCCTTAACTGTGTACGTCAAAATTTGTGTTAAAATCGGTTGATGGGATTTATTATTTAAAAAGGAGAACACATGAAGATGACATTTAAAAGAATCATGCAAATTGCTTCTATATTTATTCTTTTTAACGGCTGTTGTTTTTTATTGGCTGGAACGGATTGGAATGGCTGAAAATTGGATATGGTTTTCATTACTCATTAATCTTTAGCCTCGTTTTTGTTCTAATATCTTATTCTTTTATCCTTAGCAGGCTTTCCAAATTATTCTCCATTTTCCGGACTGTCAGTTATGTCTGGTTTGCGGTAATTCAATACAGTCTCATTTTGCTTCCATTAGCAGACCTGGTCATATTAATTTTTAAATTATCTTCTATCCCTTTGACATCAAATATATTTAGGATAGTAGGAATTTCGGTTATCGTCCTGATGGCAGCTATCCTTTCAGTAGGTTTATTCAATGCTTATAGTCCTGTAGTGAGAAAATATGAAATCAGTGTAACTAAAAAGAATAGCAAAAGATCCTCACTGCGGATCGCCATGGCATCCGATATGCACTTTGGAAGACTTTCCGGAGTGGCGCATGCAAGGAGATTAGTTGATAATATTAATGCACTAAATCCTGATATCATTCTTTTGCCCGGAGATATCATTGATGATGAACCCGAGCCATTTATTAAAAAGAATATGGGCTCCATTCTCGAAAATTTGAACGCACCACTTGGAAAATTCGGTGTATTGGGAAATCATGAATATTATGGTGGACAAATACCTGCCTTCGTTGAAGAAATGAGAAAAATTGATATAAAAATATTGATGGACGAAAAGCTGCTAATCGATGATAGCTTTCATCTGGCTGGAAGGAAAGATAAAACGGATAAAGGCCGAAAATCGTTTAAGGAACTTTTAACGGATATTGACAGGGAGTATCCCATTATTGCCATGGATCATCAGCCCTTTGAACTTAAACAGGCACAGGAAAATGACGTAGATATCCTTTTATCCGGGCACACCCATCGGGGGCAAATGGCTCCCAACCACCTTATTACGAAGAAAATGTATGAATTGGATTGGGGATATTTAAAAAAGGAACAAATGCATGCATTTGTTTCCTCAGGCTATGGTTTCTGGGGTCCGCCCTTCCGGATCGGAAGCCGTTCTGAAATCCTCCAAATAGATATAAAATTTATTTAATCGAACAGGCGCCTGGCACCATCCAATAATTTCGATGATGCCAGGCGCCTGTTAATTAATTTCCAAAACTCGTATATTCATAGCGCCCTTTAATCACTCCGTATAGACCATATAGAATTAATCCAAATCCGACAATGCCAAGAAGCCATTGGCCGTAAGGCTGTTTGGCAAGCTCTGATAATGCTCCTCCAAGTCCTTTTGTATGATTTGGATTAGCTGTGATGGCTGTTTGAATAAAAAAGGATCCGACCATGCTTAAGACTATCCCACGTGAAATCAGCCCTATTTTACCTGAGTTTCTTGCAATCCTTCTTTCATGCTGACTCATTTTACCTACATTAAATTTACGCATGAATTTTTCTTTATATCCGCTTACAATTTCACTTAAACCGTAAATAATGATTACAACGCCTACCAGGCCGACAATCCATTGTCCCAATGGGTATGATAACATTTTAGCCGAAAGCGTTTTTTCAGATCCGCTCCCCCCGGCACTTCCTGCATGCAAAGCAACCTTGATTGCATTAAATGAAAGGCTTGAATAAATTATTGCACTAATAAAATAGCCCGACCGTGTTACTATTCCTTTCATGTCATGCCCTTTGTCTTCCGGATCCTTTATGGCTTTTATAAGCTGCCAGACAATATAACCAACTAATCCAATCCCAATTATTAATAGTAGACCTTCTCCAAATGGGATGCCTGCTAATGAGTAAAATACTCCCTTTGTTCCGGTCGTTTTTCCTCCCAGTCCTAAAGCCGCCATGACAGCAAGGATTCCGATGAACGAAAACACGATTCCCTTTGCCATCATTCCAAATCGCCCAAAGCGGCGAATCCAGGGTTTCATTTTTCGATTCGCCTTCACGACCTTTTGTTTGGCTCCTGATTTCGAAATCGACATGGTCATAGCAGCCCCTCCATTGCATTAGATATTCTTATCTATTAAATTCCCTGAGAAGACAGATAAGAAACCTATCAACTAACTTAATCTTATGGGCTTATTAGAAAAACTTGGCATTCGTTCAGCAATTAGGCGAATGCCTTAGTTTTTCTTATTCGAAAAATGAACGAAAAGAGCGCCCATAATGGCACCAATCGCAGCAGTTCCCAAAATCATAAAATACATTATTTCACCTAAAACAGCCATTTCGGGACCTGGGAAAAATTTTGCTTTTCCACCCATAATAATCATTCCGACAAATAATAGTATAGCGGGAAACCATTTAGCCCATTTCATTTTGGATTTTTTAAATAATAATGGAATAACAAAACCGATTAAAAAAACGAATAGAAAATACACCTGCAGCACCTCCATCCATAAGATATTATCAGTACGTACAAAAATTGACGGTATATCTACTGAATAGTTTCAATTTTTTCGATATTTGGGCAGCAAAACGACAAAGTATTTTTGGCTTTAAATTAGTATCCATATCTTTTCAACTCTCCAGCTTTGAGGTACAAAAGGCGCAAGCGTCCTGGTTAGCCCCTACAGGCATAAGACGAGTCACGCAGTCATCCTCGGAAAAGCTATCGCTTTTCCCTCGTGCGATGAGGATGCTGCCGAAGTGTTCCTTGTCCTGATTTCTGGAGTGATTTGGCTTATGCCCCCGAGCGGCTTGGCGTTGGAGCTAGATTAATACAACTCAATAGAAGTTACCCACATCATTTAATTATAAAAAATTTTTTAATCGATAAAAAAACTCACCAATTGGCGAGTCTCAAGGCGCAGACAGAGGCAATGTTGCATTTACCACTCACGTCAACGCCACATCCTGCTGCACGGTTTCACGAAGAAAAAAGCAAAACCTACAGGATGTAAACTAGATTTTCGAAACCAGGGTAACCGTCGTTTCCTCATTTACTGTTAGGGAAGGATACTGATAAACAGATGGATTAAGCTCACAAAGTTTGACCCACGCATCAATGCAAACAGGATCAAAATGCCTCCCCTTTTGCTCAATCAGAAAATCCATTGCTTTCGAATGTGGCCACGCCTTTCTATAGGATCTTTCGGTGGTTAGTGCGTCATAGACATCCGCTACTGCAACAATTCTCGCTAAAATGGGGATGGCATCCCCATTTAACCTGTCAGGGTACCCACTTCCATCCCATTTTTCATGATGGGAACGGATGATACTGAGCTCTTCATTCATAAAACCAAGATCTCGGCACATATGATAACCTTTTAACGGATGCTGTTCAATTAATACCCTTTCATATTCAGTAAGACGCCCTGGTTTATTTAATATGGAATCCGGAATGCTTATTTTTCCGACATCATGAACAAGTGTCCCTTGTGCTATCGCGTGAAGCTGTTCGGGCTTTAATTTAAGTTCTTCCCCTAGTTTTAATGCATACATTGTCACCCTAAACGTGTGGCCAGCAGTATAGGTATCTTTCTTTTCAGTAGCTATGACGAGTGCTTTTACACTTGGAGAAATGCTGCTTGTAACTCTTTCAAAGGGGTCGTTTGTAAACAATGCTCGAATTGATCCTATAAAATTTCCCTTTACGGTATACTGCATAATTAAACCTGCCACCATAACAATCATGGAGGCGAGCAATAAATAATGGTACATCCACCAACTGAGTCTCCATAATTCCCCTTTAACCATAATATATTGAGAAATAATTAAAAATCCTGAACTATACACGATAGCTAACTGAAGAGGGAAGCGTGAATACCTGTAAGACTGGTAGTAACGGGCCATTGTGGTAATATTTAACCCGAAAGTAGTGATGGCAAAAAACAAGTTAACTGGCCTGGCATCCAACGGAACCATATTAGCCATATGCGGATTTAGCATACTTACCATTCCAAAGAGAACTAAAATCACCGTCCAAACAGGTAAAAGAAATTGATGATATAGTGAAAGTTTTTCTATTATTTTGGAATCAGAGTGCCATGAGGATAACCATAGCCAAAAAGTAGCTAATAGCATACTCAGTTGCGCGGCTACCCCAGGTAAATGCGTCACATGGAGGAGAAAATGAGGCGTGGAAAGTCCATGCAGCGAAAACAGCAGGGCTAATGAGATGAAAGACAAAGATATGAAACTGACCTTTATGTTTCTAAGCCTTTTTCCCGCCATCCCAACAGCAACTGCTATAATCGTTGACAGCAGGGCGACGGTAGAAACAATATAAAAATGCCCATTTGGCATAATGAAATATGGGTCTGGAAAGATCCCCTTTCTAAAAAACTCAAACAAAATATATGGCAAAATAACAGCAATAATCGGCCAGATAACGGTAATTCTTCATGAAATGCCCTCCGCACATGTTTAAAAGATTCTCTTAATTTTACCATATTCATCTAGTAAACTGGCTGAATTTTTCAAAAACGATTTTTAATGATGGTATCCATAAAAAAAAGAGCCTCTCAGCTCTTATTCCATCTTATTATAAGGTTAAGATAATCGGGCCATTTTTCGTTAGGATCATCGTATGTTCACACTGAGCAACAAAGCTTTTTTCTGTAACATAGGTCCAACCGTCATCCAATTGGAAAACTTCCTCCTCAAGGGTAGATATAAATGGTTCAAACGCGATAACCATTCCATCCTTAAACAATTTGTCGTCCCATGTATCATAATAATTTAAAATGTGGTCAGGGGCTTCATGTATAGAACGGCCAATGCCGTGTCCAGTCAGATTATAGATAACAGTTAATCCATGTTTTTTGGCTGTTTGCTCTACCGCTTTTCCGATCCCATTCATCTTTGATCCCGGTTTTGCCTTTTTATGGCCTGCTTCAAAGGCTTCTTTGGCGACCTCGCAAATTTTAGTCCGGATTTCCTCACCTTTGCCAACTACAAAGGAAATTCCGGTATCAGCAAAATATCCGTTCTTTGACCCCGAGACATCGATATTCACGATATCTCCTTCACTGATTACGCGGTTTCCCGGGATGCCATGGGCCACTTCTTCATTAACACTAATGCAAGTAAATCCGGGAAAATCATATTCCCCTTTAGGAGCCGAAACTGCACCTGCTTTCTCAAAAAGCTCTCCCGCCAAATCATCGAGTTCTTTCGTCGTAATGCCAGGTGCTGTTCTTTGAACCAATTCATTTCTAATCGATGCAACAATCCTGCCAATCTCTTTCAAACCAATAAAATCCTCTTCTGTCTTTGCAATCATAGCTTCATTTCACCACCAAATAAACTTTCGTCTTTTAAAGACTCAACATAGTGTATTGTACTTTACTCCATTATAAAAACCAAATTGAAGGCCTTAACTAAAGAAGTTCTCTTAATTCCTCTGTCATTTGTTCGACAAGCTCTGGTCTTCCATGGAATTGAGCCGGGGTATTTTGAAAAAGCTGAATCCTCCATTTACCATCGCTGTTTATCGCTACGAGAGTCTGATGTGCATTCACATTAGGGTTAAGGTCTGATTGTCCAGGAGGAATCATTCCTGCTATTGCACGTACCATGGCAGCATTATCGCTTAAAAGATGCACTCCTTTCACCTTACACACAAAGGGCGCGGTTGGGTGATTTTCAAAAATGGGCTTCAGGTGTGAATAGATTTCCCTGCTCCCCATTTCCTGGCTTCCGTCAAAACCAATTATTTCGCCATCCTCTGCAAATAAATCAGCCATCGCGCTGGCGTTGCGATTATTCCATGCCTCTATTAGATGTTGGTACAGTACTTTAATTTCATTTGAAATAGAAGATTCCATCATTACTACCCCTTAATTAAGAATTATTTCATTTAAAATCATAATACCTGTAATGCCATATCCTCATCCCATATCCGTTCAACCTCTACCAGAATCTTATATTCAATTGTATATGCTATTCCACTCAATCTTTAAGATCTCTGAAACTGGACTCTATGAAGGCTGGCAAAAATACCGCCTGCCTCTAACAATTCATCGTGTCTGCCTTCTTCAGCAATTCCGTCCTCTGTAACCACAACAATTCGGTCTGCATTTCTGATGGTTGCCAAACGATGTGCAATAACCAGTGTGGTACGGTTTACTGAAAGCTCGGTAAGCGCCTGCTGAATAATCATTTCTGTTTCCGTATCGAGAGCGGACGTCGCTTCATCTAAAATAAGAATCGGCGGATTTTTCAAGAACATACGCGCAATGGCTATACGCTGCTTTTGACCCCCTGATAATTTCAGCCAGCGCTCACCGATTTGTGTTTCATATCCATCCGGCAACGAAGCAATAAAATCTTCCAAATGGGCCCGCTTTGCAGCCCTCACGATATCATCAAAAGAAGCATCAAGAGCACCGTAGGCAATATTTTCTTTTAACGTACCCGTAAACAGGAAAACATCCTGCTGGACAATTCCAATCTGGGAGCGCAGCGATTTCTTTGTCATATGGCGAATGTCGATCCCATCAATCCGTATACTTCCCTCACTTACATCATAAAAACGCGGAATTAATGAACAAATCGTCGTTTTCCCTGCCCCTGATGGACCCACAAAGGCAACGGTTTCCCCGCGTCCTATATGGAGGTCAATACCCTCCAGAACAGGTTTATTGTTGTCATAGCTAAAACTTACATCCTGGAACTCGATATCCCCATTTAAACTAGCGACCTCAATGGCATCCTCTTCATCGACTACATCAGGATGCTGGTCCATCAGCTCTGTAAAGCGTTTAAATCCGGCCATTCCCTTTGGATACAGCTCGAGTATGGCACTGATTTTATCAATCGGTTTAAAAAGTACATTTACATAGAGGACAAAGCCGACCAATTCCCCGTAGGTCAGTTTGCCGCTGAAGCTAAGCCATGCACCGAATATGAGTACGACCAGGACAATGAGTCGTGTAAGCATATAAATGCCAGAAGAACTGAAGGACATGACCTTATATGCACTTAATTTGGCAGAACGGAACTTTTGATTGTTAATTGTAAATCTCTTAATCTCAAATTCTTCATTTGTAAACGATTGGACAACCCTTATACCAGATACACTGTCCTCAACTCGTGCATTTACATCGGCAATATCACTGTACATATTTTTCCAGGCGGCATTCATTTTAAAATTGGAATACGTAATGAGCCAGATGAGAAATGGTACGATGATCATTGTCATTAAAGCGAGCTTCACATTAATGGTGAGCATAATCCAGAATGCCCCCACAAACGTCATCACGGCAATAAATAAATCTTCAGGTCCGTGATGTGCAAGTTCCCCTAAATCAAATAAATCATTAGTAATTCGGCTCATGATATGGCCGTTTTCGTATTATCAAAAAAACGGAAGGATTGTTTCTGAACCTGCTGAAACAGCTGCTGCCTCATATCGGTCTCAATATTGATCCCGAGCTTATGGCCCCAGTAATTGACGATAAACTGCAAAAAGGTACTGAGCACATATAACATAAGCAGACCAAGACTAACACCAACAATGGCATTCCAGTTCCCTCCGGGCAGGAGTGTATCAATAAACCACTTTACCGCTAGCGGAAAGGCAAGCTCAAGAATTGCGACTATTACTGCGCTGCTAAAATCAATGATGAATAATCTGCGATGAGGTTTATAGTATGTAAAAAAACGACGTATCATTTCTGCTTTCTCCTTAAGGTGCTTTTTCTGTGATTATATGGTAAAACACATAACTTTTTCAATAGTTCTGAATTTTCCTGTGCTTCTTAGCAAATCATCATCAAGAAATTTAGCACTTTATTAAATTTGCTCTCCATTCTATTGGCTTATTTCTTTTTCTTCTCTCACATGTTTTTTGGCAGGCCTTTCCCTGAATAGCAGCCAAAGGATTAAGCTTAGTGAGATTAGCAAACCTTCCAAAGAAAAAATGTACCATGGATATGGACCTAAAAAATCTAATAGACTATCAGTTTCAGGTTTATGGCTTAAAAACATATAATTACCTTCGGTTAATTTATTGACTAAAATGATAAAAGGGATGAGGACATTAAGAGTCACAAGAAGTTTTAGACACGAGAAAATGGTCGGGCGATATCCATATACCCAGGTAAAATAAAGAGGCACCCAAATAATCATCATATGGGTATAAAAGAAATGAAGAAACCGAACGTGTGGAAAATCAAAGTATAACAACGGCGTCAGCAATGCTTGTGATGCACCCAGAAGGCCAGTAAAAAATAAAACCTCGTAAACGAATCTATTTTGGCTAAATAAAAGAATGATCGTAAGAATAAGGCTAATACTGCACAATTCTAATGGGAGGGCGTGGCTTACATTCCACATTCCAGTTGAGATCATCCATACATGATAAACCGATTCAGCCAGGATTAAAGATAACGCAACCCCCATTTCAGTCCTTCTCATATGCCGTTTTCGCAAATATTCCCGAAACACATATAAGAAAATCGTTCCGAGAATGAAAAGACCAATGACACAAAGGTGACTTACTGAAAATATCTCAAACTTGTATCCCTTATTACTCCCTCCAAACATCCCATCACCTCCAAATACTTTCCTTCATTCACTTCCTTTAAATGTAATATATAACCAGTGAAAATGAAACCAAATAATGTAAGGTGACAGGCACCTTCCAATTTTCCGGATGGTGTCTAGCACTCTTTTTAAACATTAATAAAGTTCAAACGCTCTATTAAAAAGTTGTTTAATATAAATTTTTTTATTGTTTAAATTGCTGCAAAACAGTCCCTTTCCCGCTGTCCACCTCGACTTCTGCATATGAACCATTTATGAAAGTGATCTGAGGAGGCACATGTCCGCAATCAATATCATAAATAATGGGTATTTGCAGTTCATCAAAAAGATCTTTATAAACATCTTCCACTGTATAGTTTTCGACAGGTTGATTTGCGGGGCTTCGCCCAAACATAATGCCTGAACAATGTTCAAACCATCCGGCTAATTTCATTTGCACCAAAGACCTTCGTAAATCTGCAGTATTCATTTCACAATTTTCTAAGTACCATAGTATAGGTTCTCCATTGATATATTGCTTTCTAAAGCTTTGCACATCACCAAAAGGTGTACCAATTAAATGCCTTATCACGTCTATACAGCCACCCAGCAAGCGGCCTTCAACCTTAACATTGTTAGTTGAAACAGTCTTCCAATATGTTTGTTCAGTTAAATGAAAAACACATGGGGAAGGATTACCATGCTGCCAGTTCTTCTGATATTTTGCTGATGAATGTTGAAGGACAGAAGCTCCAGGTTTCGACGATAATACGGACTGCCACATGGAAGTTGTCTCGTCAGAATACTCCCCTCTTAAATCTGCTAAATTCGTTCCATGCGCAGTAGCTATACCAGTCTTCAGAGTAATAGCCAGTAACAATAAACTAATATCTGAATAGCCTAATACCCATTTGTTCTTTATATTTTTAAAATCAATATCTTCGAGTATCTCAATTAGAAGCTCTCCGCCCCATGGAGGAATAATGATATCAATATCTTCGTTACTCATCATTTCATTAAACTCGTCTGCTCGTTTTTTGGCAGATGCCGATTTAGCCTTTTCCTGAGTCCAAACCGTATCTCCACAAATAACGGTATAACCTTTCGAATTCATTCGATTAATTGAAAGTTTCAACATGTCATGTAACTCAGCGCGCACCCCTGATGAGGGCGCAGTTACTCCTATTGTTGCTCCTTCTGCCAAAAAAGGATATTTAATCATCTGTATCATTCCTAACACGTTTGATATTTTTCTTTTATTAATGTGTACTTCTATTTAAACATCTAAATTCCTTCAACTATCCTTCCAGTAAGCTGTAAAAAGAAAAAAATCGCCTGCATTGGCGATCCGAGTAGTTAAACTAATAGTTTTTTTCAATCCAAATTCTTTTTTTATCTAAAACGAGTTTCCTTAAATCTTCTTCATTAAACACATTATTAACTTCCAGATAATCATTAATGCATTTTTTCACTTCGTGTATCTGATTCATTTTCAAAGAAATAAACCATTTCTCATCAATTGTACCATTAATGATTGATTTCGCTTTTTCAAGGCTTATATCTGGCCGGCTTCTTTTCAGCGAGTTATAGATATTTATTCCGAGAGCTTCATACTCTTTACCTTTTTTCATCGATTTATTTAAACTTTTGTTGAATAACAAGCTTCCAGCAATAATCAGGATAAGTATCAAGATTGTAATATAAAGCCAATCATGTGAAATAATATCCTTGAATAAAAGCTTGCAAATCCACCATATTATACCGAATATAATAGTTCCAAGGATATTCTTGCCAATCCCAAAGAGAGGATTTTCTTTTTCATACCAGTTCTTTTTCATAACGTTTATTTACCTCCACTTTCAATTTCATTTTATCGAAAAAGAAAATGATAAACTATATGAAAAAATCGGTCATTAAACCTAAATTAACCAAAACTCACTCTATGTCCAGTAACTAACAAAGGCTGTTTATTTACAAATCCAGAAGGGCACGCTTTAATAAAAGCGTGTAAAAAAATACAAAACTCACATAACCTTCGAAAAACCAAATCAGGAGTCATAAAAATGAGAGTAACTGAAAAAAGGCTTAAAAAAATCAGGCCAAAAATATCTGTTTTAATATGCAATGCGTTAGTATGTTTAAGTCCTTTGGGGAATTTAATTATTGATTTGATTGAAAAAGATACGAAAAAGCTGGGTATCACAATTACTTTGAGTATTTTAGGGCTGCTTTTTTTAATTTACTATTGGTATGACTACAAAAAACAAAAAGAATTATATGAAAAACTCAAAGACCATTTTTTAAAAGAAGAAATTTAGGGCGGCTGATAATTTATTATTAACAAGACATGTATTTATGAACAAGAAAAATCCCTTCAAAATTTTGAAGGGATTTTAGTTGAGATGCAGTTTCCGCTGCATCCCAATTAAGTTTGATAGGCGCTAACTACTTATAATCAAGTGTAAGGTACCTATTAACAGTATACTATATTCGTCAAATTTCGACATTATTCTACATAAAGTTTATATTTTCAAAAAATATTAATTCACTAAGCTTTTTATTGTGGAAAGCGCAGGGAATCCTGCACGGCTCTATAGCTATATCAGTTTTTGGCTCTTTTCCTTCAACCTCAGATTTTAGTTATCAGCCAGTATTGGAAACGACAGAGGAGGAGGCTTTTATTTTTTTACCCAATGAAAAAATGATCGTTAATATTGGTAAAATCCAAAGAAAAATAGCGAAAGGAAGATAATCGAATAAGGAAACTCCCAAAATACTGCTACACATTAGAGCCAATACACTCCAGGGAATCATGGCCGGAAACAGCATAGTTGAATCAGCCATAACACGCGCCAATTCTTCTTTGCTGTGTTTATTGGACCAATGTGAAAGAAACGATCTTCCTGTTAAAATAATCGGAAGGGTTTGGTTGCCGGCAATCAGCGATATTCCTAACGTAGCGATGATCGTTTTAACCGTATCCAAAGCCAGTGAGCCGGATTTGGTCATCCACCGGTCTAAGAGAGGCTGGATTACTTTATATTCCTCCAGCAGTCCATTGTAAGCACCCGCCAATGCCAAAAAAATGAGTAGTAAATACATGTTTTGCAGTCCCCCGCCGATACCTGGTACACCTGAAAATAAAGAATGTAAAAGAGCGTTAGGAGCAACTTTTGCAAATAAAGCGATTATGCATGCAGAAATAATACTGGCCATGAAAGCATAAATGATTTTAAATCGCAGCAATACAGCTGTGATCAAAACTGCAGGCGGAATAAATTTTACCATGCTCACACTTTTCCCCCGAAACAGTGAATGTTCGTGAACAAGGCTCGAGTTTTGAATGTGTAAGTCGAGAATCCAGTAATACAAGCTGCCTGCCATAACTGCTGTGATCGTTGTGACAAAAATGGCCCGAAACTGCTTCTTAACTGGAACTTCCACTATGTTTGAAAGAAGCTGGTGTGCACTTGAAAAAGGAGAGGTCCGATCTCCAACGAACGCACCTGATATTAATGCCCCCGCAACAGTAGGCAATGCAATATGGATTGCAGCTGCGCTGGTGATTATCGGGATCCCTATAGAGCTTAAAGTACCAACAGAGGTACCCAGTATCATTGAAAAAAACATGGAAATGATGAACGTCAATAAAAGAAAATGAGTGGGTGTAATAACCTCAAGAGACAGCGATACTAACTGATTAATAGTTCCTGCTTCATACCAGGAAGGCAGGAGAAAGCTTACAAGAAATAGAATAAAAATAACCGTCTTTCCACGGTTAATCCCTGATTTGCAAACAGACAGTATTTGCGAGAAGGAATGCCTTTTAGTTCTAACTAATGCAATCAGCATGAACAACCCAGGCAAAAATCCGATTGCAAGAGGAATATTGCAGGCAACGGATGCTAAAATCCCCGCAAGTGTGACACCTATTAAGCCAAGAACTTGCCTGCTTGTAAAGTTTTGCTCCAACATATTTCCCTCCAAATACTTTTAAATACATTAGAAAAACTATGGAAATAAATTCTGATAACTAAAAAAAGCAGACCCTTTTTAGGTCAAAGGTCTGCTTCAAGGTCTATTCACCTAAATCGACATTGTGGTACACTCGTTGAACATCATCTAGGTCTTCTAATGCGTCAATCATTTTTTCGAATTTTGCTTGTCCATCTTCAGGTAGGGTGACGTCATTTTGGGCAAGCATTGTAATCTCAGCTACCGTAAATTCAGTAATCCCTGCATTTTTCAATGCTTCCTGTACTGCATGGAACTGTTCAGGGTCCGCATAAACGATGACAGAATCATCTTCTTCAATAATATCACGTGCGTCTACATCTGCTTCCATTAATAATTCAAGCACTTCATCAGCCGTTTTGCCTTCAATTCCAATGACAGCCGTTGCATCAAACATATAAGCTACTGATCCGCTGACACCCATGTTTCCGCCGTTTTTACCAAAGGCAGCACGTACGTCTGAAGCTGTACGGTTCACGTTATTGGTCAGGGCATCTACGATTACCATGGATCCATTAGGTCCAAAGCCTTCATAACGAAGTTCACTATAGTTTTCTTCTGAACCGCCTTTTGCTTTTTCAATCGCTCGGTCGATAATGTGTTTCGGTACATTATATGTTTTTGCCCGCTCAAGTACGAATCTTAAAGCCTGGTTAGACTCTGGATTTGGTTCACCCTGTTTTGCTGCTACATAAATTTCAACACCAAACTTTGCATATATACGACTCGTATTAGCATCCTTGGACGCTTTTTTTTCTTTAATATTATTCCATTTACGGCCTATTATGTTCACTCTCTTTCAAAATTGAATCAAAGCTTTTTAAATGTTTTTATTACGATTATATTGCTGACAAACAATAATAATCAAAAATACTTCATTCACAGCTTATATTATACCGCATTTGTACAATTTGTTAAGTGAATAATAATCGAAAACGCTCCATTCAAAAAGCTAATAAAATTCCCGGCTTCGAACAAAAGGTTTTTCTATATTATTATCTCACAATTAAATTGGAATTTAATAACCACCAGTTTTATCACGTACTATTTTACCATATCATTTCCTTGTCAAATTACTACATTTTTAAGCCTGATATAAAATAGCCTATTGATTCGTCAAGGTCCCTGGACAGTTCATCCATTTTAAAATATTCCTTCAAGTCCTCCACTATGTGTTCACGGTTGTTTCCATAATGATCAATAAGACGAGCAAGCTGCTCCCATGGACTGATTTCTTCCAAGAACGCTTCTCTTTTTGTTGGTTTCCCATGTGATTCCACATAGATTTCAGCATTGTATTGATACATAACTAACAGTACTTCTAAAAAGTTGGCTGATGTATACGTGCGCGGTCCACCGTAAACCGAAGGACTAAGTGCATCTCCCAGGAATAATACTTTGTCTTCTTTTACATAGAAGAAGCAGGAATCTGCGGCATGGTCGCCCCCAACATGCTGAATTTCGCAGGACACACCGCCAAGATCGATCTGCAAACCTGCATTGAACTGGATATCCGCTTCCGGAATTTGAATGCTTCTGGAATCCCCATATTCCTTTATGATGTGAACAATCGTATCTTCATTAATAATTTTTTCGTTTGACAGATCCTTCAGTGTTTCTTCAGACCATTCCATACTTGATAAATAGCGGAGAACTTTTGCAGTCTCTGAGTGTGCAATCACCGGAGCGTCCCATGCAGTCAGGCCAAATGTATGGTCCCAATGCCAGTGGGTCAAAACCACCATATCAGGAAGCCGTATTCCCTGATTTATTAAATAGTTTTTAAATAGACTGGCATGCTTCGGAGAATTTCCTGCATCCATGATGAGCGTTTTCCTTGTACCTGCGATTGCTGCCAAAATAGGCCTGTCGGTTTCATGATCTGCATGCATAATCCAAATATGTTCGCTGATTTGTTCAAAAAGAGACATGTTCATCATCCTTTTTTAAATTCCATTTATAAACATGAGAAAAATTTCAGGATTTATTTCTGGCATTTCAATATATAATAATTCGTCCAAAGAACCCCCTTGTCCTCTTCCGTTTCTCATTCAGGATTTTAAGTTTATAAAGTATTAGTAATCCATAAAAATCATGTTGGAATAGTGTCTTTTTAATAAACAGCCGGATAGCTTTCCATAATATTCAAACGATTGATGGGAACAATACATACAGTGAGGGGAGTGTTAAAAAGTGGAGTTTCCAACTATACATACGAATTTTTGGGATGCTGTTATAGCGGTTCCAATTGTCCTCGTTGCAACGCAGATTATCAAAGTCTTTTTTAAACTTTCAAAAAAGTTTATTCCAACTATAGCATTACTAATTGGTTTAATTATTTCTATATTTATCAGCCATCCCCATCACTTGTTTGCTGGGGGTTTCATGGGCTGGTTTTACGGATATGCTGCGATTGGATCGTATGCCTCTTTAAAAACAACTTTAAAGGCTTATCGGGAAAAATAATTGGATAGTAGAAATAAAAGATTAGAAATACCCCCAAAAGGAGCAGACATATTATTATGAACAAACTTAGCGGAATGCTGCAAAATGTTCCTTTAATAACGGTTAGTTTTTTAGAGGCCTTTTTTTATCCAATACAGGAATATCTATTGCCTGGTTGTTGGGAAGCCTGTTTACAGCAAGCTTAATTTCCTTAGTCTTGGCAAAATCCAGAGGGAAGCTTTGTGAAAAAAACAAATGCTTGCATCCTTATTGGCGGCAAATTGGGCAAGCTATTTTGGGGATCCAATTGGGACAAAATATTAATATTTCCAGCCTTGATACTTTTGAGGATCATTTTTTTATCATTACCATTATGCTTATCATTTCCATTGCTGTCGCTATCGTTGCTGGAATAGCATTGTGTCGATTCAGCAAAGCCAGTATGATTACATGCCTGTTTGGAACAACACCTGGGGGAATGTCCGCCATGCCGGCAATAGCTGAAGAGGCCGGGGCAAATGCAATTGTTGTCAGCATTATCCAAACACTTCGTATTTTACTTGTCATTGGTACAGTTCCTTTCATTGCCGGAAAACTGAATAATCAAATTCATATAACCTTACAAGATAGGGCCATTACGGCGTTGACCTTTTTCCTTTGCTTTGGACCACTCTTTTGATTTTTGGTTCAATTGGAGGAGCTATTATGGGGAAAAGAATAAAATTGCCAGCCCCATGGCTCGTTGGAGGTATGATTGGAGCATCACTAACCCAATTAATTATTTCCTATTTTAATAAAAACAATGCTTCCCCCTTCTGGCCACACAAAATAGTCATCTTGGCACAGGTTTTGATTGGGACCAGTATCGGTTCCCATATTAAAAAGGAGATGTTCCGAGGTCTGGGAAGAATTATTTGTGGTGGACTAGTTAGCTCGCTTTTTATGGTAGCCATTATGGCAGTCTTTTCTATATGGATTTCAAAAGTAACTCAAATACCAATGGTCACTTGTATTTTAGCTTTTGCTCCAGGAGGAGTGGCAGAAATGGCATCCACTTCATTGGCTCTTCATGCAGACTCTACGTTCGTCGTAACCGTCCAGTCACTTAGATTAATTGCTGTATTAATTCTTGTGCCCACTCTTTTAAGGCTCATAAGCTTTCAAACCATTGTGAAATCAGATCTATAAAAGAATTTAACCCTTTACGCAAAACAAAAATCCTTATTACGCATAAGGATTTTTATTTTCCTTCAAGAATTGAATGTTTTTCGATTGTATTGTTTTTCTTTGTAATGTTGAAAGAACCATATGGCGATTGCAAGCCAGAAGCCACTTGCGAAATAGCCGCCAATGATATCACTCGGATAATGGACACCTAAATATATTCGGCTTATACCAATAGCCAATATAAAGAAGATTGAAATAAGAATTAGGATACTTCGTCCGATCCTCCAGGGAATATGCCTCCAAAGCAGGAAGGTAATCATTCCATAGACGGTAAAGGCATTCATCGCATGCCCACTTGGAAAACTGTATCCTACTATGTCAATTAATCGATGAAGATCAGGCGAACTCGATGAAATACCTGCTTTAATATCTGATTCAAGATAGCCGACCCTGCGACAACACTAATAAACAAAATCAATTCCAGCCGATGCTTGAGGACTTTATACAGGAAAAACAAAAGAAGGATGCTAATAACCACGACACATGGGGCAGAACCTATAAAAGTAAAGAATTTCATAATAACTGTAAGTGGCGGAGATTCAAATCCCTGTATAAATGAGATGATATCACTATCAAAATCAATTATTTTCTTATCACTGATGAACACAGCTACTACGCTAAAACCCACCAGGGAAACTAAACTTATAATAAATGCTATGAAAAGATGCGACTTTAAACTCATCCTCAAACTCCTTCCAACTTAAAAAAGATAGAGCCTCCACATGGCTCTTAAATATCCTTAGCACACTAAATAACCCTTATTCTATTTTGCCAAACATATAACAACAAGAGCGCTTCCTTAGAAACGCTCTTGTTCTATGTTATTATTCACTTCAAGTATTTCGGATGATTCTCTAGCGGCAGTACCTTACTCTACTCCTCAGCTAACTTTGGAGCGTCTATTCTCGTCATAGTGAGGTAAATGACCAAGCCTAAGATTGTTATGAGGAAGAGTGCGCTTGTTCCCATCGTACCGAGGCCAAGACCACCATTATGGTGAGGCTGTGATAGGAAGTCGCCTAGAGAAGCTCCAAAAGGACGGGTCAAAATGTAGGCGATCCAGAAGGCAAGCACTGAATTCAGCTTGAAGCGGTAGTGTGCGATGGCAACCACCCCGATCACAGCGGCGAACATAATCGCTGACTTCCAGTACCCCATGTTCAGTCCCTCAGCTATAAGGTCACCAGCTGAAGTACCCAATGCGAAAGTAAATAGGATGGTTAACCAATAGAACGCTTCCCGCTTAGTCGTGAAGATAGAATGAATGGAAAGTGTTTTTTCACTGGCGTACCACATGGCAAAAGTGGCAAGCATTAAGATGGTGAAAATGATAGTGGTAGTCTGAAGTGGGACACCTAAATTGTCCGTCAAATTATCAGAACCTAGCGTACCGACCACACTTATGAGTACAACTGCAAGCCAATAAACCCTCGGCACGTACTTTCTAGCTTTGAATTGGAAAAACAGTGTGATGAGCAAGAGGACACTCATGATGATGGTCGTGTTGGTCAATCCCATATTCAGATTGTCGTTAAGGAAGTCCGCTGCCGTTTCACCCACCGTCGTTGCTAGGATCTTAATAATCCAGAAGTAGATTGTCACTTCTGGAACTTTGTTCAACATTTGCCTGCCAATGGATCGATTATCCCTATTACTATCGAGATTCTGTTCATTATTTTTCATTTATGATTCCTCCTTTTCTAGTTTTTCCTTTTTTGGTTTTGGTATATTCTTTTAAAAAAAATCCTTCATTCGAATGTTACCGCCTACTGGAGTTTTATATTATTGTTTTGGTGCTGTGAGTAAAACAGTTCATCTATTCTCACACACGTATAACCTCGTAAGCTTACCTCCTTCAAAACATCTTTTAAAGCAGAAATTGTATTTTGGGGAGCTTCTTCATCCGCTCCAAGAGTATCGCCGCTGTCATGCAAAAGAATAATATCACCCTGCTTCACCTTTGTAAGCAACACATTCCTCACTCTTTCACTTCCCCCGCGGCTCCGCCAATCCCCGGCCATTAAAGACCAGAGAATGATTTTATAGTCCTTGAGAATGAAAAAATCAAATATGTTCAATAAGCCCCAGGGCGGGCGGTAATAATGGGGCTTTTTCCCCGTAATACCTTCGATAATGGCAGCACTACGATCTAGATCTTTGCGTATTTTCCATGGTGCCATAATCCAGTTCGAATGATGAACATAATTATGGATTCCAATTAAATGGCCTTCATTATGTATGCGAAGGATTAACTCCGGATATTTTTCAGCACTGGAACCCAGGACAAAAAAGGCAGCCTTTATATGGTGATCTCTTAAAACATCCAACACCTCTGCGGTATAGACGGGGTGCGGCCCATCGTCAAAAGTGAAGGCAATGTTATTTGATTTTCGATTGTTTTTGAATACTCCCATACCTAATACTCTTGAATAAAGGAACGGAATAAGAGTGTAAAATATAAATAATATCAGGATAAAGTAAAATAATTTCTCGTACATACTTCTGTTCACCTCAGTTGCAACCCTAGCCTTTTCCCTTTGGTCGGCTTTTGCCGGTCGATGTAGTAAGGTTAAAAATCAACTAATTTCTTATGTCTCTCTTCCTGGAATACTTTGAAGGATTGATTTCAAGGGATCCTTCTTTATTGTCCAACGATGATAAGCCCTAATTTTTGATTTCATAGATTTTAATTGTTTTGAATGGCCGACCAAGCTTTGAAGCTTGGCACTTAAATCTCTGTCATTCTTGGCTAGGACTGCCATTCCTTCTCCTAATAGATAATTAGCATTATCTTCCTCCTGGCGGGGAGCGGTTTGTAAATCAGCATTGGCAGATCCATCTCAATGGCTTCGGTGGTCGTTACACCTCCCGGCTTTGTTATCATAATATCCGAAATCGCCATTATTTCAGCGATATTTTCACAGAATCCAACAATTCGTATTTTATGAATTGTATCCTTTAGCTTGCTTTCCAATTGGAGCTTCAATTTTTTATTACGTCCACACACAATTACGATTTGAACTGGATGTGGAATATTTTCCAAGGCTTGAAGAGTGGAAAAACCCTTCCCTATCAGCCCATCGCCGCCGCCCATCACTAACAAGGTGAATTTTTTTGGATCAAAATCAAATTTTTCTGCAAGAGCGTTTCTTGAATGTTTTTTATAAAATTGCTGTCGTATCGGAATTCCGGTGTTTTTTATTTTACTGCGTTCTACTCCAAGTCTTATTAACCGCTCCTCAACCTCTTTCGACCCAACCAAATAATGGTCTGTGTTTGGATGAAGCCAGTATGAATGGTCTGTATAATCCGTGATAACCGTAACAATCGGAACATTTATTAATCCAAGTTCTTTTAACTTTGACATAATCCCGGCTGCAAAGGGATAGGTACTCACCACTACTGAAGGTTTCATGTTGTTGATAATCTCTAATACCGGTTCCAATCCAGATGACAGGATGGAATTTAACTTCATAGAAAAAGAGTTGGGTTTTCGTGTTCTCTTGTAAATGAAACTATATAAAAACGGTAACCTTTTTATCCCCCTGATGTATAAAAAATGACTTATAGGATTAAGGCGTGGATGAATCCACTTCATAATGTCGAGTGTTGCCGTCTCCACTTCCGGATACGAAAGCTCAGCCACCTCTGTTATTGCTTTTGCAACCTGTTTATGGCCGTCTCCAAAATTGGCTGAAAGAATTAGAAGTTTTTCCTTTTTAACTTGTATCATTTCATTAACTCCCCAACCATAAAAAGTGAATAAAAATGAATTCGGCACCAGTCTTTCCTGCTTTTTTTATGGGTTAATAATTTTCTTTTTGAAAATGAGGCTTTCAATCTTGATATAAAAATTTATAAAAAAGGATATTAATTTACCGAACTTTCCGGATCGCATCGAAAGTGTATGAACCGCAAACGCAGAGCCTGTCCCAATCAGCATTCCTGCAATGATGTCCGCCGGATAGTGGACACCCGTCCAGACTCTCGATAAGGAAATACCTGCTGCAAGAAGAAGCCATAGCCACCCCGCCCGTTTTTTCCACTGCCATATTGAGGCCGCAATAACAAATGCTCCTGTTGCATGGTCACTCGGAAATGAATCATTCTTCGCATGTGGAATCAGCCAATTCACGTGGTGATGGACAAAAGGCCTGTCACGGTAAATAAACATTCCGATCAGCACATTAATACCTAAAGCTAAACAAGCAGCAAGTAATGCTTCTACTACCATTCTCCGATTCTTGTTTTCTGAAATTTTATAAAACCAATAAAATAAAATGCCGGCAAAGAAGACATATTCACCCCACTCTGCAAGAAAAATCATCAGGGGATTTAGAATACGCTCACTTACAGCAAGATGGTTAATGGTTTGAAAGGCATTAAAATCTATATGTGAAAACATGTTGAACCTCCATTACACTAAATTTCCATATTTTGTTGTTTTTCCATTTTCTCATGATTTTTACTCTTTAAATCGGTATCCAGCTCCCCACACGGTTTCAAGATATTGGGGATTTGAAGGATCTGATTCAATTTTTTCCCTGATTTTTCGGATGTGCACAGTGACAGTGGAAATATCCCCCAAAGAATCAAACCCCCAGAGTCGCTCAAATAACTGTTCTTTGCTAAAAACATGATTTGGATGGAGTGCAAAAAATGTCAGGACATCGAATTCCTTAGCAGTGAACATTACTTCATGATTATTGACAAATACCCTTCTTGAAGACTTGTCAATGCGCAGACCCCGGATCATTATGACATCATTCTGAGCTTCCTTGCCAATTAACCTTTCATAACGGGAAAGATGTGCTTTTACTCTTGCTACCAATTCGCTTGGGCTGAAGGGCTTTACAATATAGTCATCTGCACCTATTCCAAGGCCACGAATTTTATCAATATCCTCTTTTTTGGCAGTGACCATCAGTATCGGAATATCCTTTTTTAAACGGATTGATTTGCAAATCTGGAAGCCATCAAGCCCTGGGAGCATAAGATCCAACAGAACCAGGTCTACTTCATGATTTAAAGCTTTCTCTAAACCCTCATTTCCTGTTAACGCTATTTCAACGTTAAATCCATCTATTTCTAAATAATCGCGTTCCAATTCTGCGATGCTTTTGTCATCTTCAATGATTAAAATCGTTTTCATCCTGTTCACCTGCCTTTTTTAACGTAAATAGAATCTTAGTCCCCTGTCCTTCGGTGCTTTCTGCCCAAATGGACCCATGGTGCTCTTCAATAATTCTCTTAGCAATTGATAACCCAAGGCCGCTGCCACCCTTTTCTGTTCCTCTTGCTAAATCAGCGCGGTAAAAACGGTCAAAAATAAATGGAAGATTTTTAGCATCTATGCCCGGTCCATTATCTTTAATACTGAGCTGAATATGCGATTTTAAAGCAGATAAGTGGAAGGAAAGCTTTTTATTTTCATTTTCAATATATTTCAATGAGTTATTAACAATATTAGTAATAACCCGCTTAAGATGCTCACGGTCACCCAACACTGTATAATCTCGATTTTTTTCAATTTCCAATACTATTTCCACTTTCTTTTCTTCTACATCAAATCGAAGCTCCTCTACGAAGTCCTGAACATAATCATCAAAATGAAACTTCTCAAAATAAAATGGGAGTCGCTGCAAGTCGAGTTTAGAGTATAAAAAAAGTTCGTCGATCATATGATCAAGGTCAATTGCTTTATTATGGATCGTCTGGATATAACGCTCCATCCGATCAGGGCTATTGGCAACACCATCCCGAATACCCTCTACATATCCTTTTATCGTTGTGATCGGCGTTTTTAAATCATGCGAGATATTGGCAATGAGTTCTTTGCGGTTTTCCTCATATGCCAGCTGTAATTCAATCGATTCCTTCAGCCTTACTCTCATTTCCTCGAAGCCCATTGCCAGTTGGCCCAGCTCATCCTTGGACATAGCTTCTATTTTCACATTCAGATTGCCTTCCTTCATTTCTTTAGCGGCTCTCTGAAGCTCCCTTATCGGGCGGATGATACTCCTGGACACATAATAAGTTAATAAACCATTTGTAATGATTAATATAAGAATCAAACCGATAAATAAACCGGGAAAAAAGGAACGAACAAATTTTGCCAGACTGCTGGCGTCTGTAATAAGAAATAGCGATCCCTCAGAATTGTCGGGGAAGAAAAAATCAAGCTGTTTAAACGATACATATCGATGGTCGATCCTCTCAACAGGATCCGCTTCCCTATACGTTCCAAACGATGGTAGATCCTCTGTATCAAGCCCTTTTAGAGAAGAAGATAGATAGGTGATTGTTCTTTCCTTCCGCATTACCAATGCAGCACCAGATTTCTTCAATTGCTTATCTACTTTTCTTAAATAGGAAGGATTTAAAAATCGACCTGAATCTTTAACCGATTGCCGGTGTAAATCAAGTAATAATTGATCCTTTGCTGTCAGGTGTTCATGATGCTCAGGCGGCAGATAAATATCCCGCAATTCCTTTACATCCCCCCTGAAGAGCAGGGCAACCAATAAAGCTGACATGATTGCAAATAAAATAGGGATAAAAATCATTGCGATATAGGACAGCAATAATCTTAGGCGAATTGACATTCATTACACCGCTTTCTGCGCTTAACGTTCATTCCGGATATTTTTATAGTATCCCATCGTAAGAAATTCTCTCCAGGACTGTATAAGGATTTTCCATCCGAAAAGTAATTATCTATCAAGAAGTAATTTGCTTAAGGATAAGCATAGCCACCCAGCCTAAAAATTCTCTAAATGAATTCTTAAAAGTTTATTAAATTTTTCTGGATAATCTTTGCAATTAGTGTGTCCAAATGGTAATTGTTGTTATAAGAAAAAAATAAAGGAGGGGTTACAGTATGTCCTGGCTTATCTTTGCAATTCTTTCAGCTGTTTCTGCTGCTTTTGTTTCGATATTCGGGAAGTTAGGCCTGCAAAATATTGATGCCAATACTGCAACCGCAGTCAGAGCCATCATTATGGCAATCTTTTTATTTGGGGTAGTCGCCTGTGAAGGGAATTTAAGCAAAATCCCTCTAATTATCAGTGAAAAGAAAACCTTTATGTTTATTGTTTTGAGCGGAGTTGCTGGAGCGACTTCCTGGCTATTCTACTTTTTGGCACTTAAAACCGGAAAGGTATCGCAGGTTGCCCCAATTGATAAATTAAGTGTCGTCATCGCAACTGTTTTTGCAATTGCCTTCTTCGGGGAAAAACTAAGCATGGTGAACGGAATTGGTGTAGGCCTTATCGCGATTGGTGTGCTGTTGACTGCGTTGAATTAATTGGCATAAGAGGGCAGGCAGTGCATAAAAAATTGCACTGCTTTTTTATGACAGTCGTATTTATTAATAATCCTTTACATTAATTGGTTATTTTTAGAAAATAAACTATAATATGATTAAAAATAGTTTTGAAGGGGTTGAGGATAATAGAATTACTAATTGGTGTTGAAAAGGAAATGGAAGAAATACTGCATACCTATGAACAGCAAAATAAATACACGGAGGCACTTCAAGGCTACCGGATTATTGAAGATAAGCTACTTGAATTATTAGATGGCTGTAATTCAGATGAAGAAACGATTTATGCTTATAAAATACTTGCACAATGTTATTTACGTCTCGGTAATATGTGCCGTTCATTAGGGAAACCAGCAGAAGCCAGCCAATATAGTGAAAAGGAAGAAGAGTTCGCTCGTTTATCAGGAGATTCTGTATCATTGGCACAAAGCATATTTTCAAAAGGGATTAGCCATATTTCAAATAATCAAGTTCAAGAGGGTTTAAGTTTACTAGATAGAGCACGGGAGATGTTTGAAAAGGGTGACACCTTTGACCATATTCAAGGTATAGGATGGTATTGGATCATCAAAGCGGATATCGCCAATAAGGGGATTATTAGTGTACCTAGTGAAAGAATAGTGGAATTTGCTGACCAGGCACTTGAAAAGCTTTTGCCAATCAATAATTGGCAGGGAATCTCCAGAGCCTATCTGGCCAGATCGATTGCATATAAAAATTTGGGTAAAGCTGTTCTTGCTCAGGAAGACTTAGAAAAATCAGAGGAATGTAAAGCATTTATAAATTAAGACCAAAACTTTATCCAAATGAAAGTAAATGCAGTGAATTTCACTGCTTTTACTTTTGTTTTTTTATCCGGCGTACATCCATGTGGAGATTGAAGTAATTTGTAGTTTCGCGCATAGACCGCTTGCTTCGTTCATAATTCAAGTTTTCTAGTCTTGGATCAAGCCTGTCGAAGCAAGAGAACAAAAGGCGCAAGCGCCCTGGTTAGCCCCGACAGGCATAAGACGAATCACGCAGTCATCCTTGGAAAAGCTATCGCTTTTCCTTCGTGCGATGCGGATGCTGCCGAAGCTTTCCTTGTCCTGATTTCTGGAGTGATTTGGCTTATGACCCCGAGCTGCTCCAAGCATCACCTAAAGGTCATGCTTGGAGCAAGAAATTCAAAGGGGCTATTCAAAGGTGAAAACTGGCTGGGTGCTCCTCGAAAAAGCTATCGCTATTTCTTCGTGCGAAGCATATGCTGCCGAAGCTTTCCTTGTGGAGCTAGATTAATACAACTTGTAGAAGTTATTCACATCATTTAATTTTATTATTTCCTAGACGACAAAAAAGCCGCCACCCTTGTAAGGATGGCAGCTATCTCACGAATATTAATGAAGGAATATGGCTCCGTACCCTAGCGCGGCTAAAATGACCAATGCAGGGTGGACTTTGACTTTTTCCATCAAAACATAGCTTATTGAGGCAAGAACCAGTGTCTGCCAAAAGCCTATATCAAGCGATGATCCCTTCAAAAATTGAAAGGCGATGACACCCAGCATGACAGCAATGGCGGGCCTAACATACGTCGTCAATTTTTTTACTCTTGGCGAATCTTTGTATTTGTATAAAAGGCTCAGCAAAGCAATCATTAATACCAATGACGGGGCAACAGAGGCGAATACTCCCACAGCCGCACCAAGAATTCCGCCCTGCTGATAGCCGATATAGCCTGCCATTTTAGTGGCGATTGCGCCAGGAAGTGAGTTGGCAAGTGCCAGCACCTCACTGAATTCCTTCACCGTCAGCCAGCCATAACGGTCGACGACTTCATTTTCTATAAGCGGAATGGAAAATGGCCCCCCTCCATAACCTAAAATTCCCGGGATGAAAAATGAGAGAAAAATCTTCCACTGAACCATCATTTGATTTTCCCCTCCCGATTTACCGTATCTTTTTCAGTCACTTTCTTTTTTTCCGGTCCAGCTAGAGCCAGCACTAGAAGACCCGCAATCAAAAATCCGGGATGGACATTCAGCACTTCCATGAGGATCAGGCTTATCACGACGAGGATAAGATTCCCTTTCCAGCCCATTGCTTTTCGCCCATTTTCGTAAAATTGCCAGGTTAATACGGCAAGCATGACCCCAACAACAGGCACCACCGCTTTCGTCATACCCAATACCCATGGCTGGTCCTTAAAGGAAGAAAGTGAGGTTAGCAGAAAAATCATCAGTATAATGGTCGGGAGCGTTGAAGCCAAAACAGCATTTATCAGTCCTAATGTCCCGCCAATACGGTAGCCAATATAACCTGCAAGCTTGGTTGCGATTGGACCTGGCAGCATATTTGCCAGTGCCAATACATCGCCGAACTCCTCATCGCTCATCCACTTGTATTTGCCGACAACCTCTTTATGAACGAGCGGGATTGAGGATGGCATCCCCCATAACCAAGTATTCCTGGCCTGAAAAAGGCTAAAAAAAGATTCCATTGTTTCATAGTTTATCAAATCCTTTAATCTGTCTGTCTTGTTGCTTCTTTACCAGGATGCTACAGTTCCGTCTGTTCTAGGCTCGGTACCTCCGAAAAGGACGCCGCTTACCGGGTCTCTCCAAATAATCTGTCCCCGCCCGAAACCGCCTGAATCAAGTGCCACTTTAATATCGTGGCCTTTTCTAGCAAGTTCTTCCGCAATATGTGCTGGAAGTGCACGCTCTACTTCAATCGTTTTCCCTTCTACCCACTGCCATCTTGGTGCATCAAGGGCAGCCTGAGGATTCAAGTGAAAATCAACTGTGTTCATGACAACCTGGACATGTCCCTGAGGCTGCATATAACCTCCCATTACTCCAAAAGGGCCGACAGCCTCGTTCCCTTTTGTCATAAAGCCTGGAATAATCGTATGGTACGTTTTTTTGCCTGGCTCAAGGCGATTTGCATGTTCAGGATCGAGTGAAAAATCGTGCCCTCGGTTTTGCAGGGCAATTCCTGTTCCTGGTACGACGATTCCGGATCCAAAGCCCATATAATTTGACTGGATAAATGATACCATATTGCCATCTTCATCGGCTGTCGCAAGGTAAACTGTTCCGCCCGATGGCGGTGTTCCAGGTTCAGGGGTTAATGCTTCCCCGCTGATTAGGCTCGCGCGCTCTTTTCCATATTCGCTGCTTAAAAGCTGTTCAACAGGTACCGTCATCTTATCTTCCTGGGTAATATATTTTTTTCCATCGGCAAATGCCAGTTTCATCGCTTCGATTTGTTTATGATACGTTTCCACTGATTCCTTTTCGGAAAACTCAAAACCTTTAAGTGTGTTTAATGCCATAAGAGCAACCAGCCCCTGACCATTCGGCGGAATTTCCCAAACGTCGTAACCCCGGTAATTAACGCTGATTGGCTTAACCCATTCTGGATGATATCCAGCCAGGTCTTCTTTACGTAAAAACCCTCCATGCTGACGTGAAAATTCATCGATTTTCTCAGCAAGGCTTCCTCTGTAAAAAGATTCGGCACCTGTTTCCCCGATTTCACGAAGCGTTGCTGCATGATCAGGTGAGCGCCAAATATCCCCCACCTGTGGTGCTTTTCCGCCAGGCATGAAGGTATTAAACCAGCTTTCAAACTCTGCTCCTTTAAACAGCTTTTTATAAATCTGCGCTGCCCGCTGCCAATACTTGGCCAGTATCGGAGTAAGGGGATACCCGTTTTCAGCATACTGAATAGCAGGCTCCAGCACTTCCCTTAACGGCAGCTTGCCAAAGCGTCTGGAAAGCTCTGCCCACGCCGATGGTGCACCCGGAACTGTAACCGGAACCAAGCCAAACTTAGGCATTGTTTCATGCCCTTTCTCTTTTACTGCTTCAATCGTTAAAGCCTTGGGTGCACCCGCTTGCATTCAGCCCATATAGCTCACCATTTGTCCAAACAAGGGCAAATGCATCTCCGCCAATTCCGTTGGAAGTCGGCTCGACTACTGTTAAGCAAGCTGCTGTCGCAATGGCTGCATCAATTGCATTGCCGCCCTTTTTTAAAATATCCAGCCCCGCTTGTGCAGCAAGGGGCTGGGATGTTGCAACCATTCCTTTTCTTGCAACAGTCATCATCCGCTGCGAAGAGTAAGGGTATGTAAGTGCATCAAAATTTATCATCGTCGGCTCCTTCTTTGCTTTAATGTATTTAGATTTTTCCAGCTATTTTCTGAAAATCCCCAAATCTAAGCCATTTTGTTTAAATTGATTATTTTTATTATACTGTAATTTTAAAATATTTCGAAACCCTAAAAGATTCATTTTTTTATTTTTTGCATTTGTGTCGCAAAAAAAGCCCTGTAAGGCTAGTGGAACTAACCTTACAGGGCTTCTCTGATTTGTTATAAACTGCTGATTTAGAATTAAACGCCTTTAAACGCCTGACGGTAAATTTCAGCGAGCTCTGTTACTAAAGGAAGCTTAGGGTTGGCAGTAGTGCACTGATCCTCAAATGCCTTATCAGCCAGGAAGTCGACCTTGCTTTCAAACTCTGCTTTATCTACTCCATTTGTTTCTATGCTCATTGGAATATCGAGTTCTTTAGCCAATTTAATGATTGCCTGGACAAGGCTTTCGACTCCTTCTTCTTTCGTACGAGCTGGCAGGCCTAGCACACGGGCGATTTCGGCATAACGTTCATCTGCAACAAAGTGATCGTATTTAGGGAAAGCAGTAAACTTCTTCGGTTTTGAAGCATTATAGCGAATGACATGCGGCATCAGGATTGTATTTGCACGCCCATGGGCAATATGGAATTCTGCACCTAGCTTATGTGCAAGGCTGTGGTTGATGCCAAGGAATGCATTTGCAAAAGCCATACCCGCGATGGTTGAAGCATTATGCACTTTTTCACGGGCCAATTCGTCGCTGCCATTTCGATACGCTCTTGGAAGGTATTCAAATACTAGCTGGATCGCCTTCATGGCGAGTCCGTCGGTAAAGTCGTTAGCCATGCAGGACACATATGCTTCAATTGCATGTGTCAATACGTCCATACCTGTATCAGCTGTAATATGCTTAGGCACCGTCATAACAAACTGCGGATCAATAATCGCAACGTCTGGTGTTAATTCATAATCGGCAAGCGGGTATTTCATATTCGCTTCTTTATCAGTGATAACTGAAAATGATGTCACTTCAGACCCTGTACCAGAAGTGGTTGGAATCGCAACGAATTGTGCCTTAACTCCTAAGTTAGGATATTTTACGATCCGTTTGCGGATGTCCAGGAACTTTTGCTTCAATCCAAAGAACTCTGCATCCGGATATTCATAGAACAGCCACATTCCTTTCGCAGCATCCATCGCAGAACCGCCGCCAAGTGCAATGATCACATCCGGCTGAAAATTAGTCATCATTTCAGCACCCTTCATCACTGTCTGGATGGATGGGTCAGGTTCAACTTCTGAAAAAATTTCGCAATGGACATAATCCGCGCGCTTGCGCAAATAGTAAAGAATTTTATCGACATAGCCCAATTTAACCATTCCTGGATCTGTAACAATGAACGCCTTAGAAATCTTCGGCATTTTTGACAGGTATTGAGTAGAATTTTTCTCAAAATAAATCCTGGACGGAACTTTAAACCATTGCATATTTACATTCCTTTTAGCAACCTTTTTAGTATTGATTAAATGGACGGCTCCGACGTTCGTAGACACGGAGTTTCCGCCATAAGTGCCACATCCCAGGGTTAAAGATGGCATATATGCATTGTAAATATCGCCAATCGCTCCCTGGGAAGATGGTGCATTCACAATGATGCGTCCTGCTTTCATCCGCAATCCAAAAGCCTGGATGGCAGCCTCATCAGTGGTATGAATAACGGCAGAGTGGCCAAGACCGCCAAACTCAAGCATTTCTTCCGCTCTCTTTAATCCTTCTTCAAGGCCGCTCACCTTGTAGCATGCAAGAACCGGACTTAATTTTTCCCTTGAAAGCGGGAATTGCGGCCTACACCCTTTAATTCTGCAATAAGGATTTTAGTGGCTTCCGGAACGACTACACCAGCCATTTCAGCAATTTTGTATGCCGGCATTCCGACGATATCGGCATTCACGGCACAGGAATGTTCGTTGATAACCAGCTTTTCAACTTTTTGCTTCTCTTCTTCATTTAAGAAATAGCAGTTGTTGGCGATCATCTCTTTTTTTACTTCGTTGTAAATATCTTTATCGACGATGACAGCCTGCTCGGAAGCACAAATCATGCCGTTGTCGAATGTTTTGGACAAAATTAAATCGTTTACTGCCTGCTGAAGGTTTGCTGATTTTTCAATATAGCATGGAACGTTGCCAGCTACACCAAGTGCAGGTTTACCAGAGCTGTAGGCTGATTTGACCATTCCCGCGCCGCCAGTAGCAAGAATCATGGAGATTTTAGAATGGTTCATCAGTGCTTGTGTCGCCTCAAGTGAAGGCTTTTCAATCCACTGGATGCAATTCTCAGGGGCACCGGCTTTAATTGCTGCATCCCTTAATATCCTCGCTGCCTCGCTGCTGCATTTTTGCGCTGACGGATGGAAAGCGAAGATAATCGGATTTCTTGTCTTGATGGAGATAAGCGCCTTGAACATGGTAGTGGAAGTCGGGTTCGTTACCGGCGTTACGCCTGCTACGACACCAACCGGCTCAGCAATCTCAATCATTCCTTCATGTTCATTTTCACTAATAATACCGACCGTTTTATTGTATTTGATATTATGGTAAACATATTCTGTAGCGAACATGTTTTTAATGATTTTGTCTTCATATACGCCACGCTTTGTTTCCTCTACTGCCATTTTTGCAAGGGGCATATGCTGATCAAGTCCTGCAAGGGCCATCTGTTTAACGATTTCATCGATCATTTCCTGATCAAAACTACGGAACTCCTTCAACGCCTTCAAGCTGTTATCTACGAGACGGTCAATCATATCTGATGTATTTTTTTTATCCATTACCGCTTTTTCATCCACTGCCATCATAAAACCCTCCAAAGTTATCATTTGTTTGTGAAGTATTTCACATGTCTTTTAAGAAACAGCTTAGAATTTTATATCTAATCTACTATTCGCAGACTGGATTTCTAGGGATTTTTTCAAATGAAATATCGGTAAACAGCTTGGAACATCTTTTTACAATGATGACGTAGTTCACAGTCCAGATATAGGCGGGAATGCTTTCGTCATCTTTGAACATCATTGCCTCAAATTCATCTCCTACTAATTCTTCAAAAGCTTCTAATGTAAATGTCTCTGAATCTGTCGTGAAGGTTTTCCATTCGCAAACCATCATTTTAATCACTCCTTGTTCCTTTCTGATTTCATAATAACACGAATTCAGAATAGTAGATTGTGAAATATTGAACAAACTATGAATTATCATTTAATGATTAATAATAATAATAATTCTTTAAAATAAAGCTTTTTTTTGTAGAAAGATGAATTTGTTTTCTTGAAAAAATGAAAACGTTTACAAGTATAATATTATACTGAAATATGTTTCGTTTCTTCCAAAGTGGGAAAACCTCTAATTGTGCTCCCTACTAATAAGGTTAATAAATAAAAGCAACCTAAACAACATTCAAATAGGAATAAACTGTGACATGGCAGTACATGTTCACAATTTTTTCACTACTGAAAACCTACATACTGAATCATCATCAATTATGAGCTTACAATCCATGAGTAGAGTTTCCTCACCTAGGAAAACATATTTATGAGTACATTAGAAAGAGGGTAGTAAGTTGACTGGTATCTTATTAGCTCTTATACCGGCAGTCTGCTGGGGAAGTATTGTTTTAGTCAGTGTTAAGTTAGGCGGTGACGCTTACAGCCAGACTCTTGGAATCACGATAGGTGCTCTGTTATTTTCGATCATCTTGTATTTTATAGTACATCCGCAAATAACTCTTTTCATTTTCATGATTGGCTTTCTATCCGGAATTTTATGGGCAGTTGGACAGCGGAATCAGCTTGGTGCAGTCCAATATTTAGGCGTATCCAAAACCGTTCCCCTATCAACAGGGATGCAGCTGGTCGCGACTACTTTGGTAGGTGTCATCGTCTTCAAAGAATGGTCAACGAGATCAGTAATTATTCTTGGTGTCGCAGCAATTCTTCTAATCATCATTGGAGTTGTATTCACGACCATCAGGGAAAAAGGCAGCGGAGAAGAAAAAAAGGGACCATGAAACGGGGGTTCGTTGTGCTGCTGATTTCAACAGCCGGCTTTCTAGCGTATGTGATTATTATTCGTTGGTTTAACGTAAATGGCTGGGCTGTTCTTCTCCCTCAGGCAGTTGGAATGCTTGCTGGAGCCATTTTATTGACTTTCCGCCACAAGCCTTTTAATAAATATGCGATCCACAATATTATCACCGGTTTTCTTTGGGGAGCAGGAAATCTGGGACTGCTGCTTTCCCTTCCAAAAATCGGAGTGGCAACCAGCTTTTCACTTTCCCAAACAGGTATTATTATTTCAACACTTGGCGGCATTTTTCTGCTTCACGAGAAAAAATCAAAAAGGCAGATTATCTTTGTCATTATAGGATGTATTCTCGTCATTATTGGCGGAGTTTTATTAGGTTTCACTAAAAAATAAGGAGGCGATTTTCATGTATCCAGACTTGGAAGGTAAAGTGGTTGTGATTACGGGAGCATCTACTGGCCTAGGCAAGGCAATGGCTCTACGATTCGGTAAAGAAAAAGCAAAGGTAGTCATCAATTATTATAAAGGAGGACCAGAAGTAGAGGAAATCATCAGCCAAATTAAAAATTTGGGTGGAGATGCGATTGCGCTTCAGGGGGATGTGACACAAGAACAGGATGTGAAGAATCTCATTAACGAGGCTGTCTCCCATTTTGGGCGGCTGGATATAATGATTAATAATGCAGGTGTCGAAAACGAAGTTCCTTCTGAAGAATTGTCTCTTAAGGACTGGAATCGGGTCATTGCAACTAATCTAACAGGTGCCTTTCTTGGATGCCGGGAAGCAATTGATTATATGATTGAACATGATGTCAAAGGTTCAATCATTAATATGTCAAGCGTTCATGAAATGATTCCGTGGCCGCATTTTGTCCACTATGCAGCAAGTAAAGGGGGCATAAAATTAATGTCTGAAACGCTGGCCTAGAGTTCGCCCCAAAAGGAATCAGAGTCAACAGCATCGGCCTGGCGCAATTGATACACCCATTAATGCCGAAAAATTTTCTGATCCGAAGCTAAAAGCGGGCGTGGAGGAATTGATTCCGATAGGCTATATCGGAAAACCGGAACAAATCGCTGCTGTGGCTGCCTGGCTCTCATCAGATGAGGCAAGCTATGTCACCGGAATTACCTTGTTCGCCGACGGTGGCATGACTAAATATCCAGGATTCCAGGCGGGCAGAGGGTAATGGTATGGACGATAAAACAAAGATCCTTTTGACATCTGCAGAGATGGCCACACTTTGGGTTCAGTATATGAATGATACTGCAGCAAATTGTGTGTTAAGCTATTTTATCGAAAAAGCGGATGATTCAGAGGTTAAGTCAATTATAGAATTCGCTCATGATTCATCAAAAAAAAATATTGTAAATTTACAAGAAATTTTTAAAAAAGAAGGCTTTCCGATACCAATTGGGTTTACAAAAAGTGATGTTAATATATCGGCGGCTAGGCTTTTTTCTGACTCGTACGTGCTAATGTATTTACGGAATATGTCTGTTTTAGGAATGGCGGCCAGCGGAATAGCACTGGGGCTGGTAACTCGTGATGATATTGCCGCTTTCCAGAAGCAAGTCTTAAAATCGGCTGTTATTTTACAGGATTTGGCCAAGGGATTGATGCTGAAACAGGGGACCTATATAAGGCCGCCTTTTATTTCTACTCCTGATAAAGCTGTTTATATAGAAGGCCAGCATTTTCTGGCAGGATTTTTGGGAGAGATTAGGCCACTCACTGCAATTGAAATCACATAATGTCCAAACTAATGCAATTGGAAAAGCATTGATGATGGGTTTTGGCCAGGCAGCACAAAATCCAGATGTAACACAATTTTTGCTTCGGGGTAAAAGAATTGCAACTAAACATATGGATATTTTCAGTGATATTTTAATAAAGAATGATCTTCCTGCCCCGATGTCATGGGACATGGCAGTTACAGACTCTACAGAAAAGGTTTTCTCAGATAAACTCATCATGTTCCATTCATCTGCCATGATTGCAGCTGGAATTGGAAACTATGGAGCCGCAATGGCCGCGAGTCCGCGCAGGGACATTTGCTTGAAATATGCTTCATTGATTCCCGAGATTGCATTGTTTGCGGAGGATGGTGCCAATATCATGATCAAGCATGGATGGCTGGAAGAACCTCCGCAATCCGATGACCGAGATAACTTAGCGAAGTCATAAAACACATGGAGACGAAAGCGAAAGAACAAAATGCGCAAGCGCCCTGGTTAGCCCCGACAGGCATAAGACGAATCACGCAGGAAATCCTGATTTCTGGAGTGATTTGGCTTATGACCCCGAGGGGCTGGGGGCTGGAGCTAGATTAATACAACTTGTAGAAGTTATTCACATCATTTAATTTTATAATTTCCTAGACGAAGAAAAAAGCTGCGTTTGTAATCGCAGCCTTCTTTCTCATTTTTTATTTCACTTCAAACATAATGACATTATGTTCATGAAGTTCATCGTTTTCAACATGGATTTGGACATGATATGCACCAGTGCGGGTAAATGTCTTAGCTGCGGTGTATTTTC
Source organism: Neobacillus sp. PS3-34 (assembly GCF_030915465.1). Classification (GTDB taxonomy): domain Bacteria; phylum Bacillota; class Bacilli; order Bacillales; family Cytobacillaceae; genus Neobacillus_A. Next base: position 3,218,408 of record NZ_CP133267.1, on the reverse strand, counting down.
CACCGCCACTCTCTTTCCCATCAATCCATTCGTGCTTTTGTTCTTCTCCTGCCCATACCTCAAACGTCACTTTTGCGTTTGTAAGGGGGGTATTATCATGTTTAACAAGAGCGGTTAATATTGTTTCCTTGTTTACATGGAATGGCTTGTCTCCCAGCAATTCGATCGAAACACTTGAATCATGATGATGTTCATCTGAATGATGATGTTCCCCTGCTTCACTATGTTCTTCAACCGGAGTGCCTACTGTAATTTCCTTGTTAGGCATGGTATGCATACTGCGAGCCGTAACGTGCGCAGTAATAAAGTAATGGCCGTCCTCTTTAAAGGAAGTAGTAATGGAATAAAGTCCCTTTCCGTCATTATGAGCAGGTTTCATGGAATGATCCTCCTGCTCGCTTTTCCAAATTTCGAATTTCACTTCGTTTGCATCAGCTACTTTTTCTTTTCCCTGAGTCACCAATGCTATTATCTTAACCTCTTCATTTGGATTGATTTTCTCTGGCTCAGTTTTGATGGTTACTTCCACAGGTTCAAGGCTTTTTCCGCCCCCATCCTGATTTGCAGAATGATCTTGGCTATTACAGCCGGTTAGCAGGCCCATGAATAGAGCCACTCCTAAAAAAAGCTTTTTCATTATAAAATCTCCTCATAACTTAATAACTTGCTGCACAGTGAAACATGCACGCCCCTTAAATTTTAAGCCATTTATGTGAAATTTTATACCTTTTGAGAAGCATTTTCATAAAAAGTAGGTTTTCATATTGATAATGTTCAAAACTTCGACATAATTAAACCCGCAATGGATTCTATTTATTTCTGCCCTAAAATTACATTCTTGTCTGTGGTTTGTGAGATATAATTTTTCTCTGAAAACAAGTTGGTTTGGATCGAAAATTTTGGGCGTCCTTTTACCTCGTTAAATATTTTACCAATATATTCTCCAATCAGGCCGATACCTATCAATTGCAATCCACCGATAAACCAAATAGAAATCATTAATGAAGCCCACCCTGATTCAGTATGACCTAATAATTTTTGAAGAAATGCATACCCTCCTGCAAATATACTGATCAAGGCAGCCAGAAAACCGACTAAGGTAACAAATCTGATTGGCGCAATGCTGAATGAAGTTATTCCTTATATAGCAAAAGCTATCATCTTTTTCAACGGATATTTGGATTCACCTGCCATCCGTTCCTTTCTGTCGTAAAAGACTTGGGTAGATGGAAATCCTACTAATGGAATAATTCCCCTCAGAAAGATATTTCGCTCCTTATAGTTGGCAAGCTCGTCAAGCGCACGTTTACTCATCAATCTGAAGTCTGCATGATTAGGAATTAGCTCAATGCCCAATTTACGCATAAAGCTATAGAAACCTAATGCAGTATTCCTTTTGAAGGCGGTGTCGGTCTCACGCTTATCCCGAACCCCATAAACGATATCATTCCCTTGCCAATACTTTTCGACAAAAACAGGAATAACAGAAATATCGTCCTGGAGATCGGCATCAATGGAAATGACGCAGTCTGATTGTTCTTTCGCTGTCATTAATCCCGCCAATAACGCATTTTGATGGCCTACATTTCTTGCTAGCTTTAGGCCTTTAACATACGGATTGTCTCTATTTTCCTCTTCGATTATTTCCCATGTTCTATCCTTGCTTCCGTCATCTACAAAAAGAAGACAGCTTCTAAAGGAGACAAGGTTATCATCAATCATTTTCCCAATAATCCCAGTCAACTGTTTGACCGTTACAGGCAAAACATCTTCTTCGTTATAACAGGGAACTATAATAGTTAGGATAGGTGTGTCCATCCTATTCACTCCTTCTTCACTCGATAAAGGTAGATTTTCCATGCCGATTCTTCATTGCTGAAGGACTTTATAAAATCAAGCCCGTTTTCATCATGATTCAATATCGGAACAGCCGAGAAAAAATATTCTCCGCCCATTTTCTTAAATTGATTTATATTTATCTCCAGATGCTTAATTTTCTTCTTCGAATCCTTATTGAATTCATAGTTCTTTCCGAGTTCATCAACGAAAATGTAGCACCTGCCTCCCCATTCATCAAAATAGGTTTTCAAACTGGAATTCTTATTTAGTTCTCCTGCAATGATTTTTCTAAACTGATGTTTATATGATAATGGGTAGTAATTGTTATATGTATCCAACGTATAGAAGCCGTTGTATTGAGCGATGGCTGGATGGATTCCTATACTCGCAATACGATAAGATGACTTTGGCTTTCCAATATAATGGGCAATCTCGTCAAACTGTTTGACCGCATAAAATTGTTTAACAGATGGAGTATTGGTATAACGATAAACAACCTCCGGATTGGCAGCAAACAAAACGAGAATTTGCAGGATTAAACATATATTTATTAACCTTCTCCATCTATCCCCGATTCTCCAGAGAATTACCGACCCAACCGCAAACATCAGATAAATGATTAAGGGACGAAGAAAGTGAAAACGTGCAAAATTAAATGTGTTTAGAAGTGAAATCCTTTCCTTTAATGGTTCCCACCCTTTGTAAAACCAAAATGCATACCAAACTGATAAAACAAAATTTAATATAAATAGATTTAAATACCTTTTTTCATCTAAACCCTTTTGTTTTTTTAATATTTTCCAAACTACAATAAACGATAAGGGCAAAATCACAAAAGTATGCAGCGTCATATCGTGTGTATGCCCAATAGAATAATTTTTAAATACGAGTCTGACAGTATGCCAGAACTCCAATTTGGAACTAACAAATTCATTTCTACTGGTTGGTTCCTCTGGAAAAACAAGCGAATAAACCAGCCTGTATTCAATAGACAAATACATAGTAACCATTAATGCAATACTTCCAAAAAAATGCAGGTTCCACTGTTTTTTTACAATTAAATCCCTCAGCCAGAGAATCCCCATCGCAAATAAAAAGAAGAAGAAGCCAAGAACAAAGCTAGAATAAAAGGGAAGTAAAATGAGGGTAATCCATTCTTTCCAGGTGCTATCTCCCTTTCTAATGTTTAAAAATGCCCACAGTGCAAGCGGCATCCCGAGCGTACTCAGCATGCCAGAAGGCCAAAATGGCGTTAGTGCAAATGCCAGTGACACCCATACACGGATGGCGTAATTTTTTTCGTCTTTTACAAAATGCTTTTTTAATAGCAGAAAAAAGCCAATAAACGCAAAAATCCTCACAAGAGCCTGGCTTAAGGAATACGCGAGCATCGTCGGGAAAATCTGATGAAGCCATTGTATTCCGCTAAACTCAGTTCCAAAGGCATTTCTTGGGAGGCCGTTTATGATTTGAGGAAGTGTACTATTAAGCGGTGCAAATAATGCTTCGCTATCATGCATGAGTTTATACCACGCAATATTCGAGTCGAGATTATCGTGTACCCTGATGTGGGCATTTTCGCCAAGTATAAACATTGGTGATAGATAAATAAAAAGCAGGATCCACGCAAATGATAGATGCTTATTTTCCTGTCTTAGACTGACCCAAAAATTAAACATAATGAACACCTTTTCAAATTTAGTCAAATTTATTATAGGGATAAATGTTTAAAATTTTCTTAAGACAAGATTAAAAGTCTATGTTTTTTTCAATTACTTGCATATAAAGAAATGATTATTAAGGAAAAGTTAAGAAACTCCTTCCATAATTGGCTTATCCCAATCCGCTAATGCGGGCGAGTGAAAATCAGGAAGGAGCAAACAGTAAATGAAAAAATGGATTTTTATTGTTTTAGGTTTAGCAGTAATTGCATTTGTCGGTTATCAATATTTCAATAAAAACAGCACTCAGGAGGTATCAGCTACATATCCAACCGCTACAGTCCAAAAAGGAAAGCTCGAGGTTAAAGTAAGCGGTTCTGGTTCAGTCCAACCTGTTTCGAGCACCGATATTAAGGCAGAATCAGAGAAAAAAATTGAGGAGGTTCTCGTGGATTCCGGGGATGCAGTTACAAAAGGACAGGAACTGATTACGTTTACTGATGGAAGCGATCCAATCATTGCTCCCCATAAAGGTATCATTACTTCCCTTACTGTTTCAGCGGACCAGCGTGTGAGTGTCGGGGAAGTGGTTGCTCACGTGACAGACTATAAGAATCTGCAAACTGTGATTCAAATCGATGAATTGGATATTCCTAAAATAAAAGTTTCCCAGAATGTTAATATAAAGGCAAATTCATTTCCTGATGAAGCATTTAGCGGCAAGGTTACGGCAATTTCAAATGAGGGCACTGTTACGAATGGAGTATCGACTTTCGATGTTACCATACATATAGACAACCCTAAATCACTTAAAGTAGGGATGACGGCAGAAGCCAGTATTTTGACTAATAGTAAAGATCAAGCCCTTTATGTACCTGTAGAAGCTGTTCACTCAATAAATAGTCAAAAATATGTAGTTGTCAGCAACGGAACGGCTGGTGGCAATACTGCCTCAACTGAGAGAAAAGCTGTCAAAACGGGGCTTTATAATGAAGATTACGTAGAAATTACCAGTGGCCTTACTGAGGGTGAAACTGTTCAATTACCTGCAGTTTCTGTAAACAGCAACAGTAATCTCCGCGGGATGGGCCGCGGGGGAATAGGAGGATTCCCTGGTATTGGCGGCGGTTCTGGCGGAAGATCCTGGTCAGGAAGAAGTGGCGGCAATGGCGGGAGGAGCGGTTCTTGATGACTCAACCAATCATTGAAATTGAAGACATAACAAAGACTTATCGATTGGGCGGAGAGGATGTCCATGCTTTGGATGGTGTCTCCCTTTCCATTGAAAAAGGTGAATTTATTGCGATCATCGGCGCTTCAGGTTCAGGTAAATCTACGCTTATGAACATGATTGGCTGTCTTGATCAACCTGATTCTGGAACGTATTTGCTTGACGGAAAAGATATTGGCCGTATGAATGACAACGGCCTTGCCTCTATCAGGAATAAAAAAATAGGATTCATATTTCAGAATTTTAATTTACTCCCTAGACTAACTGCATGGGAAAATGTTGAGCTCCCTCTTGTATACAGTGGAATGCCGGCTAAGGAACGGCGGAAAATCGCATTTGAATGTTTGGACAGAGTCGGACTTAAAGATAGAGCTACACACCTCCCAACTCAGTTATCCGGAGGACAGCAGCAGCGGGTGGCGATTGCCAGGGCATTAGCAAGCAATCCCCCTATCCTGCTTGCCGATGAGCCAACAGGTGCGCTCGATAGCAAAACGAGCAGAGAAATCCTTGATGTTTTAAGAGAGCTTAATGCCCAGCAGCATACCATTATTTTAATTACTCATGATATGGATATTGCCCGGCAATGTAAACGGATGGTCTCTATCCAGGATGGAAAATTGACGATGAATGAAGGTGAAAGAATTGGGAATCCTGCAATCAGTTAAAATGGCCTTAAGGAGTATAAAAGGGAATAAGCTGCCTCTTCTCACCATGCTTGGAATTATTATCGGCGTTTCTTCGGTCATTGTCCTGATTTCCATTGCCCGGGGATCGACCCAAAATGTGACCAGTCAAATTAATAGCCTGGGAACAAACCTGCTGACCATAAACACATTTGGCACCGAACAGGTGAAGCTGACAGATGATAGCATCGAAAAGCTCAAGGCGGTTCAGGGAATACAGGCCGTCTCTCCTGCTGTATCAGGAAGAGTCACGGTTAAAAGGGATAGAACCTCAGCCCAGGTTTCTTTAACCGGGACAAATTCCGCCTATCAGGATGTTCGTGAAATGAAAGTGGCAGAAGGCCGTTTTCTGTCAGATTTAGATATTGAGTACAGACAAAAAATTGTTGTCCTTGGCTCTGAAACTGCTCAAACCTTATTTGGGATTGAGAGTCCAATTGGCCAGCATATACAAATTGATGGTACATCCTTTAAAATAGTAGGTGTATTGGAATCAAAAGGCGGTTCCATGGGCCAAAGCGGTGACGACATCGTGATCATGCCCTTAAGCACAGCCGAAAGATTAATCAAAAATACTGCTATTTCAACTGTTTACCTTCAAGGGAAAAACAATGCAAATATGAATTTTGTCATGGCAGAAGTAGAGATGACAATGAAAAGACTTTTTCCAAATGGAACCGACGAATATAGTATTTTCAATCAGCAGGATTTAATGGATACCATGAGTTCTGTCACGAGCACGATGACGATGATGCTTGGAGGAATTGCCGGCATATCCTTGCTCGTCGGAGGAATAGGTATTATGAATATCATGCTTGTTTCAGTTTCAGAAAGAACAAAGGAAATCGGAATTAGAAAAGCAATTGGAGCAAAAAGGCGCGACATTCTCCTTCAGTTTTTGATTGAAGCGGTTGTGCTAAGTTCGCTTGGTGGCGTAATTGGTATTTTAGCTGGAATAGGGTTAGGCAATCTTTTGTCCTCATTTATGAGCCTAACCGTTTCCTATTCAACTTCTGTAATATTAATGTCCTTTTTATTTTCTCTTTTTGTCGGCGTTGTTTTCGGAGTATTTCCTGCAAACAAGGCTTCCAGACTTAACCCTATTCAGGCCTTACGGTTTGAATAAACAGCAACAGGCGACCGCATTGGCGGCCGCTTTGTTTGCTGTAAATATTACCCACTAAAGCCGTGGAATATGATTTGCCCCCCTTATCATTGGATAATATGAATACTTTTTTATAAAGGAGAAAAAGCGGATGCGTATATTAGTTGTTGAAGATCACCTTCCCCTTTTGAATTCCATTGTCGAGCTGCTGGCAGATGAATTTGAAGTGGACCCGGCAGATAATGGAGAAGATGGCTTGTTTTTCGCCATGCAAAATATCTATGATGCCATCATTTTAGATGTGATGATGCCAGGTATTGATGGGTTTGAAGTACTCCAATCGATCAGAAATGAAGGAATAAAAACTCCTGTATTATTTTTAACTGCCAGAGATGCACTCGAGGACCGTGTGAAGGGACTGGACTCCGGGGGAGATGACTATTTAACTAAGCCCTTCCAAGCTGCTGAGTTAAAGGCAAGGCTTCGGGCACTCCTCAGAAGAAGTGGCAGCTTAACAACCAATCAGACGATTCAATACCGCGGGATCGAGCTTCTCGGAAAAGACCGGGATATTATAGTTGATGGAGGGGCAATAAAACTTACATTAAAGCAGTATGAACTTCTTGAATATTTGATTCAAAACCGGGGTGCTATTTTAACAAAAGAACAAATTTACGATCGTGTATGGGGATTTGATTCGGATACGACAATCGCTATCGTTGAAGTTTTCATGCATCACCTGCGAAAAAAACTGGAGCCCTCTGGCTACCACACAGATATTAAAACCGTCCGCGGCGTGGGATATATTCTGAAGGAAGCCTAAAGGAGATATAAATGTTTAGAAAAACGCATATTCGGCTTACTATCATTAATTCTCTTGTATTCGCCATCCTTATCAGTACCCTTGGAAGCATTCTTTATTTCTATACCCAGCATCGTTTATTTGAAGATGTGAATCGTTCATTGCTAGAATCTGCTAATCGTTTTGATTTAGGTCTAAATGATGAAGAGAATCATGGGCCACGGGATAATCTTCATTTTTTCAAAGATCGAATTATTATCCTAATGTGGGATGAACAAGGCAATCTTCTCGCACCTCCACAGAGTCCCGAAGCAGAGAGATTTCTGCAAATAAAAAAACAAATCAAGCCAAAAGAATTCAACCAATTGGAAGATATCACAATTAACCACTTTACCTTCCGTTATTATGCAATAAAGATGGATTCAGAGCTTAGCGGGGTTAAAACTATTCAGGTTCTGCGTGACATTAACTCCGAAAAAGAGTTTCTGGATAAGCTCCTTCTGATCATTCTTATAAGTTGTGGTATCGGAATCATTTTCGCTGTTGCATTGGGGTATTTTTTAGCGGGACGCGCCCTGATTCCTATTAAAGGCGCCTGGATGAAGCAGCAGCAATTTGTTTCCGACGCTTCGCATGAGCTCCGGACTCCATTAGCTGTCATTCAGGCCGAAACAGACTTATTATTCCGGTCGCCTTCTGCAACAATCGAAGATAGAATTATTGATGTTTCTACGATTTCGAATGAATCCAGGCGCCTTTCAAAACTCGTAACCAATTTATTGACGCTTGCCAGATCTGACTCAAATCAAATTGAAGTAAAAAAAGAAGCGTTCCAGCTTGATCAATTACTTGCTGAAATAATGAGACAATACGAAGAAATTATCTCCTACCAGGGAAAAGAGCTTTCTCTTGATATTTCATCCCCTGTTCTCTTTACTGCTGACAAAGAGCGGATTCATCAGCTTGTTGTTATTTTACTGGACAATGCCATGAAGTTTACGACTGAGGGTGGCCATATCCGCCTTTCCTGCAGGCAGATCCATTCCAGCATACTATTAATGGTTGAAGATGATGGAATGGGAATAAGTGAAGAAGAGATACCCAGAATATTTGACCGCTTTTATCAAAGTGACAAAGCGAGAACTCTTTCTGAAGGTACAGGGCTTGGCCTATCGATTGCGCAATGGATTATCGATAAACATAATGGGAAAGTGACGGTTGCAAGTAAGCCAGGAGCAGGTACAAAAATAGAAGTTTCTTTCCCAAGAAATCAAAAAAATTAACCTATCAGAAAATTTAAGAAAAAATTAAGGTTTGCCTCTCATACTTAGCTTATCCACTGATGACCAGGCACATGATGGTGGGCTCTGGGATTCAGAAATTGAATAGTTGAGAGGAGAAATAAAATGAAAAAAATAAGGAGAGCCCATTTGTGGATCGGCCTGATTGCTTCAGTATTCCTTTTTATGGAGGCCATTACAGGGCTTATCATGATGGAGCCATGGCTGATTGGACAATCCGATAATAACAGACCCTTTGCTGATGGGCAGGCCTTTCAAGGCGGAAATTTCAACCGTGGCCAAGGCTTTCAGGGGAATACTGGATCTGATTCAGGACTGAATTCCCAGAATGGGCAGGGCTTCCAAAGAAGGAATGGCAGCGGCTTTCCTGTTGGTGGCTTTCCAAATGGGCGAATGCGTGGTGAAAGAGACTCCGGATCCCTAATGGGCATTATTAAAGGGCTGTATGCAGGCAGACTAGGAAATATGGATATCGGCTGGCTGATTGATCTTGCAGCCACCAGCATGATCTTCCTTACTGGTTCAGGTATTTTCCTATCCTGGAAAATCTTAAGTATAGAGAAGAAAAGGAAACAAGCCAGGGCAGCCAATCTTGATACAATGCCAAACGAATAAGTTGCCACTGAAGTTTTTAAATTAAATATTTGCTTTTATCCCTGACAACTGGCAAGCTTAGGAGGATACTATTTCACAGAAAAGACAAGCAGGTGATTAACATGATTGAGATAAAGACTTCTACACTCAGCGATGGAGAGCTTAATAGAGGGGTATTCGCGACTCGTGATATAGCAAAAGGTGAGCTTATTCATGAAGCACCGGTCCTTCCATATCCAAATGAAGAGCATGTTCATATTGAAAAAACAAGGCTTGATGATTATGCTTTTGAATATGGCAAGAACCATTCTGCTATCCTCTTAGGATACGGTATGCTGTTTAATCATTCATATGAGCCGAATGCTACTTATGATATCAACTTTGCGAACCATACTTTTGACTTCTTTGCTTATAAAGATATAAAAGCTGGAGAAGAAATTCTCATCAACTACAATGGTGAAGTCGATAACAATGATCCACTTTGGTTTAACAAGGAAGAAAATGAATGAAAAAATAAGCACATGAATCCTACCGGAATCATGTGCTTTATTTTTTACCTATGACAATTAATAGCCTCTAAATACATACTGTTCCTTTGGTGCACTTGTGCTGGACCAGCTATCCACCTTCAAGTAAGGAATACTTGTCTTAAACGGCTGATAATAGATCGTAGAAATCTTCCCTTTTACATTGATCCATTGGTCATCTTTCAGCTTTACGCCATTCGGCATTTCAACCAGCATGCCGAATACCCCTGAATCAGCGATACAATGAATAACTCCAAATCTGAATACAAACAACTGGTTTTTTGCAATGGTTTCAGAATCATTGAAAACAAACCCTTTGAATTCAACATCTTTATCAAGGAATTCACCTGGGAAATTATAAATCGTTTCCATTCCCCTTAAATAATTCTTATCATTTAATATGATCGATGGCTGCTTCATATATTTCTTTTTTTCTTTCTTCATAAAAGCATCATAATCGTCTTTTCCATAATAGACACTTGTGTCAGGGCGCAAAAATTGCTGCTGCATAAAGGAATCGCCCTTTCCCTCATCATAAATGGGAAAATGGAATCCCTTCGCCTTGACTATGTTCGAATCTAGAGTTGCGATTGGAAAAAACAAACCAGAAATGATCGGAAAGGCGAAAATCGGATAAACGTATAGCTTTTTATACCATTTGTCTTCTTTTGAATGATTATGGTCACAATGATCATGGCCGCAGTCATGGTCTTTTGATTCTTCCTTACCAAGCATCAAAATTTGGACAATCGTCAAAACCAGCATCCCGTAACCTGCGGCAGCTGAAAGATAGGAATACTTCATATTGATATATTTGCTGATATCGCCCGATAAGTGGAGATGAAAAAGTAAATACGTAAAGCCGATTAAAATAAGGCTTCTTATCATAATAACAACTCCTTAAAAGAACAAAGAGTAAATAAAAACAATGAACGCAACACCAGATACAACGAAAAGGACAAGCCTCTTTTTAAACGTCGCGAGCATCATCATTAAATTTTTAATATCAACCATTGGCCGAAGACAAGAAATGCAAGTAAGGAGCCGGTAGAAAACGTGCTCCTAAATGATGAAGCGATGAACGCATCTGCCTCTGAACACAGTGATAAAATAAACGAAAGTGCCATCATAACTAGCGAGGAAGATGCCTGTCCTTGCCCGATTGATACAAGTGTTGCTGTTTTAATATAAGTTTGGACAGCCGCCGCGATGAGAGAACCGATAATTAAATATTTTCCCATCGAAAAGAATTCCTCAACAGCATGTTCAAGAGTAAGCCTAATTTTTTTCCAAAAAGATTGCTTTTCATGTGTATGGTGGTGGTGATGGTCGTGCTCGGATTCCTTTAAAGGATTCCCTTTGTAAAAATATGCTAGCAACAGGCCAACCGTTATGGAAACCACAATAGCTCCAAGCGCCCTGTAGATAGCCATTTTCCAGTCACTGCCAAAAGCAATGTACGTAGCGAATAAAACTACAGGATTAATGATCGGTGCTGTAAGCATAAAAGAAATCCCTGCAGATATCGGCACACCTTTAGAAACAAGCCTTCGCACAATTGGGACAATACCGCATTCGCATGAGGGAAATAAAAACCCTAAGAAGGTAGCAAACAAAACAGCAAGGACTTTATTTTTCGGCATAATTTTCGCAATCATTTCTTCTGTCACAAAAATTTGAATGATGCCTGAAATTAAAACACCGAGAGTAACAAATGGCAATGCTTCTATTAAAATTGAAATAAAAATCGTATTCATTTGTAAAAACGTTTGTGGCAATGAAATTCCAAACATACTTATGCCTCCAGAAAAAAGCTGACTCATGCACAATACTATACTCTCATTCACAATCTTCGTCCAACGAAATATATGGAATTCTTCCAAAATCATATTTTTAAAGGAGTTTTTCGTGGTGGCAGAGAAAATATTAGTAGTAGTTTGAATGAAGGAGAGCATTTTATGGAAAAAAAACAGTTTTTATACATGTTAAAGCTCGTACCTGAGCTGCTCGATGAAAAAAATTGGACCGAGCGGGAAACAGCAATAATAGGTGAGCATTTCTGTGCTTTGGAAAAATTGATAGAGGAAGATAAACTGATCATGGCTGGCAGGACGCAAAATAAGGATGACACCACGTTTGGGATTGCCATCCTTCAGGTAGATACCGAGGAAGAGGCAAGATACCTTATGGAAAATGACCCGGCTGTTGCCAAGAAGGTCATGACAGCAGAGTTATTTCCTTATAAAGTAGCATTGTATAATCCAAGATTCACTATCTAGAAAAGGAGCTGCTTTAATAATGGAGCAATCATCACAAAGCTTTACACACAAACAATTAGCAGTATCATGTTTCAATAAAGTATGGGATTTTCTCGATAAAGAAGTTCGGACTGAAGACGAAGATGAGCAGATGGTCCACTTAAGCCATAGTTCGTTTTGGCATTGGGGACAAGTGGAGGATCACACCCAGCAAAATATCTCCATCGGCTACTGGCAGCTGGCAAGAGTCTACGCAGTAATCGGCAGGGGCGAAACAGCGCTGCATTACGCGAATCGCTGTATTTCAGTGAGTGTTGCTTCTGAGCTCGCTCCGTTTTATATCGGTTATGCATACGAAGCTGCAGCAAGGTGGTATGCGGTTTTGGGCAGACAGGATGAAGTGGACGCAGCAAAAGAACGAGCAATGGAATTTGTTGAGAAAGTGGTTGTAGAGGATAGCAAAACGATGCTGGTTAACGATTTGGAGACTATTTAAAAATTGAATGGTCTGTTGGCACAAATCCCTTACTGATTGCCCACAAAAAGAAAAGGCTGTTTACTAGGACATGATTTAACATACCCTAGTAAACAGCCCTTTTTTATTTCAATCTTTCAATGCCTGTTCGACTGCATATACAGCATGAATCTTTGTTGTGTCGTAGAGTGGAATATCTACATCCCCCGGCTTAATCAAGAGTGTAATTTCAGTACAGCCCAGGATAATCCCTTCTGCCCCTTGCTCTATTAATCGCCTAATAATTCCTTTGAAAATTTCTTTCGAGGCTTCCTTAACCTCCCCAAGGCAGAGTTCTTCATAAATAATCCGGTGAACGTCTTTCCTGTCTTCCTCTTCAGGGATAATGACCTTTATTCCATGCTTACTGCTTAATCCGCCTTTGTAAAAGTCCTCTTCCATCGTGAAGTTTGTTCCCAATAGGCCAATAGCTGCTCTGCTGTCTGCTTTAATTTTATAAGCAGTAGCATCGGCAATATGCAAAAATGGAATATCAATATTTTGCTGTATCGCATCTGCGGAAATATGCATGGTATTCGTACAAAGGACGATAAAATCTGCCCCTGCCTTCTGCAGCTTTACAGCAACCTCAACCAGCATTTCTGTGGCTTCTCCCCATTTTCCTGCAAATTGCAGCTCCTTCACCTCTTCAAAGTCAACAGAATAGAGGATACATTTTGCAGAGTGATGCCCGCCAAGTTCTTCCTTCACCTTTTGATTAATCAATTCGTAATATAATTTGGTCGACTCCCAGCTCATACCTCCGATTAATCCGATTGTCTTCATCTGCAGCTCCCCATTTCACAAAAAATGTCCTTTCTAACCTTTCGTGGCAAATTAAGAAAATTCCTTCCTATTAAAAAGGCCTCCGGCAATCCCATGCCAGAAGCCTTACAATATTACTCCAAAAGCCCATATTTCCGCTTGAATCTTGTTAATATTTTAATCCAAATCCCCCCGAAGGCAATCAAAAAAATGACATTGGAAACCGCATGCATACTATCAAAAATTGCACTTCCTGCAGCAAACGTAAGGAAAGCTTTTATACTGACGACATTTCCGTCCTGTGTAAATGAAAAAAAGGCCAAATATTCATAATCCAGCCGAATAAAAAGCCCCAGATAATTGCGAAAACGATTCTACCCCATTGACTATTCATCAGCCTGCTTCTTCTGAGAAGGCCAGCAGTAAAACCAACCAGCCCCATGCCGCCATTTGCCAGGGTGTCCAGGGCCCTGCGCGAGAATCATATTGGAAGCCAGTGCTGCTACAGTACCGATCATAAAGCCGCTTTCTGCACCGAACACAAATCCCGACATCATGATGACAAAGGTGGTTGGCTGGACGTTCGGAATGCCGGCAAACGGAATCCTTCCAGCAGCCGCAATCGCAGCCAGGACAGCCAAAAGCACCAGCTCCCTCGGTTCCACCTTTCTCTTTTCAAAGCGGATCAGCAGCATTAAAAATGATATAACGAAAACTCCCAGGCTTACCCACAAATAATGGTCCTGCTTCCATACCGCCAATGCAAGTAAAAAGACAATCAGTAATAACAAAAGGGTGGTTCCAATTATTCTTTTGCTTTGCATAACTGGACAGCCTCCTCCAGCGTAACGATGGAATTGCCGGGAATATGGCGGAACAGCCGTTGCACCATAGTTGTATAAAAGAAGTTCCCCTTAAAGAAATTTTCGGGTACATCCTCGGAGGTGATTTTTCCTTGAAACATCATTCCACATTTTGATGCATACTGCGCAGCAAATTCCACATCATGCGTCGACATGAAGATCGTTGCGCCCTCCTCTTTTAGGAGATTAAGTATGCTTGCAAGACTGTCCTTCGAAAGAGGGTCCAGCCCTTTTGTTGGCTCATCGAGCAAAAGGATTTCCGGATTACGAAGCAGCAAACAAGCCAGGGCTGCTTTTTGCAGTTCACCACCGCTTAAATCATAGGGATGGCTGTTGCGGAGGTGCGCGATGCCAAGTTTTTCCAAAAGCCGTTCAGCTTCATTTTGATCATCCAATCCCCATTGTTTCATCGTATCCTGAATCTCTTTTTCTACAGTATCTTGCAGGAAAAATAACTTCGGGTTTTGGGGCAAATAGCCGATTGCCCTTACAAGGTTCTTATTTTTCAAAGCTTTTAGTTGAGTATTATGGAAAAACACCTTGCCGCGCTCCGGCTTTAAAAGTCCTGCCACGACTTTCAGGAATGTTGATTTTCCGGAACCATTTCCGCCCAAAAGCGCGTAAAAATCACCTTTATGGAGAGAGAAATCAAGATCGGACAGGACCATGCCGGTATCCCTTTGATATCTATAAAAGACATTCGCTGCTCTGATGATTTCTTCACCTTCTTTAAGGGAGTGGGGCACTTTGTCTTTGAAAATAATGTTTTGATCCTGTGTCCAGCTTCTGCCCTCCTTTACTGTGAGAGGGAGGCTCCCCCTCTCCTTCATCATGCTTAGATACAAAGATGGGATGCTCGGAACATAGCCCTTTTTAGGTGTGTCCCAAAGCGCTTGAAGCACTTGGCGAGGATTTCCCTGAATTTCCACCTCTCCTTTTTCGAGCATGACAATTTTGTCTGCTAGTGTGAACACTTCCTCCAGGCGATGTTCTGCCAGAATGATGGTCATCCCGAATTCTTCATTCAGGCGCACAAGCATATCCAGGAACTCTCTTGCACTTACAGGGTCAAGCTGGGCGGTAGGTTCATCGAGTAATAAAATATCAGGCTGCATAAGCAGGACTGATGCAAGATTGATCTGCTGCTTTTTTCCTCCTGAAAGCTCGTGCGTTTTCCTGTGGAGGAGAGATTCTGCACCAAAATAATGGACCATTTCGGCAATTCGGCTTCTCATTTCATTTGTTGAAAGTCCCAAATTTTCAAGTCCAAATGCCATCTCATGAAGGACATCATCAGCTACAACCTGATTTTCGGGATCCTGAAAAACAAAACCAACATCCTTTGACAATCCCTCGGTTTGCAGAAGTTCATTTCCGTTCAACATAATCTCCCCAGAGAGATCCCCATGGGGCATGATTTCTTTTTTCAGCAAACGTAAAAGCGTACTCTTTCCGGATCCCGAAGAGCCGAAAAGCACAATGAACTGCCCTTTTTCCACTTGGAGCGAAAGATTGCGTATTGCAGGTTCTGCAGCATCCGGATAGGTAAAAAAGACATTCTTTAATTCTATAAACGCCATCTTATGTACCCTCCCAATTCTGCGATAAGCGGAAAAATGATAAACAAAAGGTATGAACTATAAACGAAAGAATCTGCAGAAGAAAATTTCCAGGATTCCATTAAGGGGTAAACCGTTAGAAAGCCATAACCATAAAAACGGCCTGCCAGTACAGGAATGATAAAAATGATTAAATAGATTAGGGCCCATAAATCTGCCTTTCTGAAAAGAAAATATTCATAGGCAGAGCGGTCCTTCTCCCCATATCCCCTTGCCTTCATGGAGTCCGCTGTCTGAACTGCTTCCTCCAGCGAATGGGTCAGCAATACTTGAACATATAACATCCCAGTTTTCACTCGATTACTCCATTTCCCATGCAGCACAGAGATTCCTTTACTTCTTTGGACGGCAGAAATCTCGTCCAATCTTCTTCTCATCAATGGTACAAAACGGAGAGTCAGCATCAAAAGAACTGCGAATTGAGGTAGAAATTTTGAAAATAAAAACAAGAGTTTATTGGGCGTCATCACTTCGTTGTATGAAGCAAACAATGCTATCACTCCGATAATTGAAACCGCGCTTATGCTTCCATAGACAAAGGCCTCCAGGGTAAAACGGTGTTGATGGATTTCAAACAGGACATGCCTTCCTCTTTCATTAAAAAGAGGAATGAAAAAAACAATGAATAACCCAGTCGAAATCATAAAGAATATCCATCGATTCAATACTCTTAAGAAACCCTGCAGCATATTAACCACCAATATAACTAATAAAGCAGTAATTAAAAAAACAGGATGGAGCATTAATATAAGCAGTGTCAGGAAACCTGCATAGTAACCGAATACGACGAGTGGATGAAACTGTTCAAAACGGTTTTGCATGTCTTTTTCCCCGCGAATTTATTGTGTGTAATAGCATTCAATACGATCACCGTCGTTTACTTTGATAACGCCGGAGCTTTTAGAAAGGCTCTTGCCATTCAGTTTAATGACCCAGCCGCTTTTAGGGCCATAATCAAACTCGTAAATATTATCAATGCCTTCAATGTAAGCCATTCCGCCGCTGCCACTGTAGTCCACATTACTCTTGCCAGCCACTTTAAGCAATATATCCAAAATGGTATTGCCCTCTTTAAACTCCACCTTCTTTGCTCCAATTATTGTCCCTTTATCCTTTGGACCAACAAGCGAGAACGTGACAGTGTGAACTTCCTGTTTCTGCTGTGCGACAGGTGCAGTCTTTGAAGGAGTAGTGCCTGCAGGATGTGATGCTGCAGATTTCACCGTGCTGGTTGCCGTCTTTGGCTTCACTGTTGTCTTAGCTACAGATGATTTTTTCGGCGGTGCTGTTTGAGCCGGTTTAGCTGCTGGCTTTGTTTTCGTATTTGATGTGTTACCCGATACAGCAGGTGTTTTGGAATTCCTGCTTTCCTGCTGGCTGGTTGAAACATTTTTTTTAATGGGTTTTTCTGCTGTAACCTTAACAGTTGAATGGTCCTTAACAGCAACACTTTTTGTTGCGGTTTCAGGTGAAGAGGTTTGTTTTTCTTTTGTTGAAAGTTCCTTAGAACCACAGCCTAGTAAGCTGACCGTTAATATTAAAGCCAACGAAATGGCTGAAAGTCTTAAGAATCTGCACATGATTGTTTTCCTCCCCATCTTTTCATTAAAAACCCCTCCTGTTAAAACAAGAGGGAGTTATTCGATTTTTACCTAGAAGCTTTCTTTCTTCTTTGAATAAATAATGCCACGAATCCCGCCAAAATCATCAGACTTCCTAATGCAATCATGTTGTAATCCTCTGAAGCTGTTACTGGCAATTTATGGCCTTGCTTGCCGTCTGTTCGATCAGTTGGTTTCTTTGCCGCATCATCCGGCTTCGAATCAGTGGCAACAGAACTCGCTCCCGCTTTTCCTGTAGCTTGTGATAAAGGCAGCTGATATAATGGGCCTTTTCCATTTACCTTTAATTGATAAGCAACCACAGCCTGGAAGCCCTGAGAGGTGGAAAACGCATCGCTTACATCTCCTCCCTGCCAGTCAAAGCCTCCATCTGCATTTTGGAAGGTTAGTAAATAACTTATTAAACTAGTTCCATCCTTCGTAAAAGAAGCATCACTTGCATCCAGATTTAAGGACGATAGTGCAATCACAGCCTGGGCTGCAGTGGAGCTATTGTCTATTTTTCCAGCATGATACTGTTTTGACAAATATTCAACAGCCTGGTCTATCTTCTCCTGCACCCCAGCTTCGCCCTTATGAGGGGCAAGGGCTGTCAATACCATTGCGGTCGTATCGATATCGCTTGTGGTGCTGGAGGGATCCCAAGTCCAGCCGCCATCTTTATTTTGTTTTGAAATCAATTCATTTACTAATTTCTGCTTCGTCCATTTTGCCGAGGCAGGTACTTTAAAATTGGCGCTATCCAATGCGATAAGCCCGTATGCAACGCCATTCAGTCCCTGCTTCATGACGTCACCATTATATGTCGCTTCAACAAGATTGTGTCCGCTAACGTTTTCAGGATTACCACCAGCAGCAAGAATCCCTAGCGTGTACCTTTCAACATCGGTTATTTTAGAAAATCTGCCGTTTTTGTCCTTAACAAGCTTTGCTGCATTTTCCAGGTAGCTTGAAGGGACCCGCTTGCCTGCCTTTTTAAGAGCAATAACCTCCCAATCGCCTGCATTCTTTGAAACATACTTACTTGCATGGTCCACTGCGGTTTGAAGGCCGCTCCCGAAACAGGTACAGCCGCCTTTTGATTTCCGCCGTCTGAACCTCCTGCTGGAGGGGCTGAGCTTTCGAATTTAAAGCTAATTTCATCTCCTGCCTGCAGCTTGTAGTTGTCTGCACTAGTTGAGGCCATTTTTCCATTAACATAGAATCCCCAGTAATTTGAACCTTCAACTGCAATTCCTTTAATGGAGGTAATCATTTTCCCAAAATCATATTGTCTGAACTCGACATTCTGATTGCCCACAGCCACTTTCAAAAAGTCAAAAGCCGTCGGTTCGTTTATGAATGGAACTTTGTTAAGTGGAGGAATGATGTCTTTTCCGTCTTTGTCTATTAATTTGAAAGATACGTTCTTTTTCGGAGCCTGGTTCCAATCTTCATAAACATAGCTGAGCTTATCTCCATTTTGCACAGCATACGCATCATAATTTACCGGTGCAAAAATACCGTTAATATAAAATGCCCAGTAAAATGGATCAGCCTTCGTTAAGTCATTAATTCTTTTTATCGATTTTCCGTATTTAGTTTCTTCGACTTCAATATTGTTTTGCCCGGCTGTTTTTATAAGAGCATCCAATGCCGTTTCCTTATCACCGTAGACCACCTTTGTCTCTGGCAGCAATGCATCGGTCTGTTCCTTGCCGATTACAGTAATCGTTCCTGCCGACGGCTCTGCCGCTAATACAGAATGCTGAACGCCGACATTTAATAGCCCTAATAACAGAAGCAGTACCATAAACAAGCTTTGACTCTGTCTTTTCATCTTGTCTCTCTCCCTGTATCATAAAATTGCATAAAAAAATCCCCCTAAAAGGAGGAGGTGGTGTTATAGGTTAAGACGATACGCAGAAAAAACGCCACTGTCTTAACACCCTCCTATCCGCGTAGGCATTTGGTGCGAAAAAACAGGCAGGTTTCCTGGCTCATGATCATTGCTCCCTATGCCTTCCCATCCAAAATGGACAGTGACGTTTTATAGGTTGCTCACATTTACAGTGGCGGGACCGCATTGGCTTTTAACCAATTTCCCTATTAAGCTAATAATCTGCATTGTATGCGAAAAATTAGCACCTGTTTTTGCCGTTCAATTTTTTTATGTTAATCTCATTATACAAATTGGAGAAATATAGCACAAGTTTTTCCGAAAGCTGCCGTAAATTAGCCTTTACTTTACTTTTTCATTAGTTCTTTCAACTGTTCCATCACATTTTCGTTCACAAGGCCGCCGTGGTAGCAGATGACAGAAGCGATTTCAATATCCGCAAACTTTTTCAAGGATTGAGTAGCTGTCTCCATATCTGGAGTGGTTTGCTGAACCGGTCCCCTTAAAACTCCATTTATGCTGATCATTGCGTCACCTGCGACAAGTGTTTTGCTTTCCTTTAGGTAAAGGCTGATATGGCCAGGCGTATGACCTGGTGTAAAGATGATCTGTATTCCACCGCAAAAAGGCAGCACATCTCCGTCAGCAAGTGTTTGAGTAATTTCAGTTTTCGGCGGATTCGCGTATATAAATCTGGCAGGCTCCGGCAATGCCTCCCATGCGTCCTTGCTCATTTTGGCAGGGTCAGTTTTCATTAAGTGCTGCTGGCCTTCAATATATGGTTTATCAAGCACATGGGCATACACATCAATTATTCCTGCAGCTTGAGATAAAATTTCTGGAAGGCTTCCGATATGGTCAAGATCCTGATGAGTAAGGATGACAGCTGATAATTTCTCAAAAGGCACTCCTGCCGCTTCCATGGCACTTCTAATTGCTTCACTTTGCCCCGGCATTCCAATATCAATCAGCACTGCCTCCTTATCATCCCAAACAAGAGTTGGGTTTAATGTCGCTTTATTTCCAAAAGCCTCTATTGCCAATTCAATCATTTCTACTCCGCGTGCTACTATCATGTAATTTCCTCCTTTTATTTTAAGGATTCTAATGAGAGAGCTTTGAAAAAATAGAAGGGGTTACGGAAGACTTTGATTTTTATCACCAGCATCCCTCCTATAATTCTTTACAGGAACTCCCATTACCTTTTTTACCTCTAAAAAGAATATCTTGGAAACCTAGTAAATAGTAAGAAGTAAAATTTCTTTAATATCCTTATGATTTTTCGCGATTTTTTCCTTTCAATTTTACAAAACAAAAAGCCCAAATATTAGCAGTTCCTAAACTGCCTGTATCTGAGCTTTTTATATTTATTTAATTTCTACTACAAACGGAAATGCCCTTACCTTGCCATCCTGTTTGAATTCCGCCCATATTTTATAAATGCCCGGCTGGTCAAATTGTGTTTCAAAAACAGGTTCATCTTGTTTCAGTGGATGAACATGGAGATAATGCTCCGCTTTTTCATCTAAAATGACCACATGGCCCATAGCGCCTAGATATGGTTCCAGACGGTTTTTATCCAGTTCGAATGATAACTCGATCGGAGTTGAAGTCTTTTGGCTGCTCATTTTCATTTTGACTGTTTCACCATCGACAGTCTTTTTAAATACTTTATCAGGTGTTAATGCGTGTTCATGGCTGGTGCTGCTCTCCCCCACTTTGATTTCTGCTGGCATTACAGAGTAATTCATATGCTTTGGTTTAATATCAACAAATACTTTATAGGAACCGTCGGCAAGTTTATGTTCGACCTGAAATATTCCTTCCCCAGTTTTTTTAGGATGAAGGTGGTAATATTCTTCAAGATCATCACTGACCACGATTAAGTGCATAAGTTTTTCATGATTCATTTCAAAGTCATTTACCGGATTTCCCTGTTTATCCCTTAACGTAATGTCTATGACGGAATCATTATATTCCACGTTTACATTTACTTTGCTTTCTGAAGCATCATGGCTTCCTTCGTGCCCATGGGCGCCTTTCTCTCCATGGCCATGCTCGGCTGACTCATGATTTCCTTCAGAAGAATGTGCTGCTTCCTTTTCATTCTGGAAAAATTGTGCATATACCTGATAGCCTCCTATAACAGCGGCCAAGTATATCACTGCAGCGATTGCCCACTTTTTCATATCTTTCGCCCCTTCTCGTTCAAGTTTACGCGTTGTAACCGAAGAGCATTCAAAACAACTGAAACCGAGCTGAAGGCCATGGCGGCACCCGCAAGCCATGGGGCCAGGAGTCCTAAAGCGGCGACCGGGATTCCAAGCGTATTATAGCCGAATGCCCAGAATAGATTCTGTTTAATGTTTCGAATCGTCTTCTTGCTCATGATTATGGCGTCTGCAATACTGTTCAGGTCTCCCCTCATCAGTGTAATATCGGCAGCTTCCATGGCAACATCTGTTCCTGTACCAATCGCCATTCCGATATCTGAAATCGCCAGTGCCGGAGCATCATTTATGCCATCACCCACCATCGCCACCCGCTTGCCCTGCAGCTGTAGCTTTTTAACTTCTTCCGCTTTACCCTCCGGAAGAACCTCAGCAATAGCAGCATCTATACCAACTTCGTTGGCAATTGCCTGGGCTGTTCGTTTGTTGTCACCCGTAATCATAATGACTTCAAGTCCAAGATCCTTTAACCGTTTAATCGCCTGTTTGGATGTTTCCTTCACTGTATCTGCTACTGCGACAATGCCCTCATAAACGCCATCGACGGCAACTAGCATCGCAGTCTTTCCGTTTCCTTCAAGTGCTACCATGCGGTTTTCAGCAGAGCCTATTTCAACATTGAATTTGGACATGAGTCTTCTTGTTCCAATTAGAAGGTTTCTTCCTTTTACAATCGCTTTAATGCCATATCCAGGGATTGCTTCAAATTCATCAACATCCACTAGCTCAATGTTTCGTTCTTTAATTCCCTGGACAATCGCTTCTGCAAGAGGATGCTCCGACTGTTTTTCTGCCGATCCAACCAGCTGGATAAAGGTTTCTTCATCCATTTTTCCTTCGATAACAACATCTGTCAACACCGGCTTTCCGTTAGTGACAGTTCCTGTTTTATCAAGTACAACCGTTGTGATTCGGTGGGTTAATTCGAGGTGTTCCCCGCCTTTAAATAACACCCCGTATTCAGCCGCCCTGCCGGAGCCTGCCATTATCGAAGTTGGTGTTGCAAGCCCCAATGCACACGGGCAGGCGATGACAAGGACAGCAATCAGTTTTTCCAGCGCCACGGCAAACTCACCAGGACTTACCAAAAAATACCATATAAAAAAAGTGATAACCGCTATACCGACAACAATCGGGACAAAGATGCCTGATATTTGGTCTGCAAGACGCTGAATGGGTGCTTTGGACCCCTGTGCTTCCTCCACCACTTTAATGATTTGGGCAAGTGCTGTATCCTTTCCAACCTTTGTAGCCTTCACTTTTAAAAATCCATTTTTATTTATCGTTGCCCCAAAAACAGCATCTCCCATGGTTTTATCAACGGGCACACTTTCACCCGTCAACATCGATTCATCCAGGGCGGAGCGGCCTTCGACAATTTCGCCGTCAACAGGAACTTTTTCTCCTGGCTTAACATAGATGACATCCCCAACGATGACTTCCTCAAGAGGAATCTCCATCTCACTTCCGTCCCGCAAAACGGTTGCATTTTTAGCCTGCAATCCCATCAGCTTTTTAATTGCATCTGATGAACGGCCTTTGGCGCGGGCTTCAAATAATTTACCTAAAATAATTAAAGTGATTAAAACTGCGCTTGTTTCGAAATAAAGTTCAACCATGTGTGCATGGGAACCAATTGAAACAATGGATTGATATAAGCTGTAAAAATAGGCAGCCGATGTGCCTAATGCCACTAGAACATCCATATTAGCGCTGCCATTCCTGAGTGCTTTATAGGTACCTATATAAAACTGCCTTCCAACTACGAATTGGACCGGAGTTGCGAGAGCAAGCTGTACCCATGGATTCATCAGCATTTCAGGCAAATAGATAAAGGAGGTAAAACTAAAATGGCTTACCATCGCCCATAATAACGGGAAAGCCAGGATTAATGAAAAGACAAATTTACCTTTTTGCCTTTCGATTTCCTGTTCCCTATAGTCGGCTGCTTCCGCATTCTTCTCTTGCTTCCTCTTCGCCTGATATCCGAGTTTTTCTACTTTGCTGATCATGTCCTGGATGCTTACCTGTGAAGGATTATATTCCACTGTGGCTGTTTCAAGCGCCAAATTGACAGCTGCTTTATTAATTCCGTCAAGCTTATTCAAACCCTTCTCGATTCTCGCCGAACAAGCAGCGCATGTCATTCCGATAATATCTAATTCTGCTTTTTCAGATGCAACACCGTAACCTAAATCACTGATTTTTTTTTCGAATGCTGCTACGCTCGTAACAGAGGAATCATATTTTAACGAAGCTTTTTCTAAAGCCAAATTCACACTTGCTTCGTTTACGCCTTCTATTTTCTTTAATCCTTTTTCAATCCGTGCCGCACATGCGGCACATGTCATACCTGTAATTGGCAACTGAACTTCTTTTTGCAATGAACTCATTCCTATTCCTCCTTTTTAAAGGAACTCTCATTCATTATACTATACCCTTGTAGGGTATATGTCAATCAAATAAATTCTAAATTTTTTTAGGTAAATAAAAACCCTGATACCCGCAAAGGCATCAGAGCTGGAACGTTATTCTATTAGTAATTGGAGGGCCGCTGAGTTACTTATTATTATTCGACGTCGTAACCTTGGTCATCAATCGTTTCTTTAATTTTTTCAACGCCAACTTCGCTTGAATTGAACTCTACATGAACTTGCGCTTTATCCAAGTCAACCAAAACTCTTTCAACGCCGTTCAATTTGCCAACGCTACCTTCAACTGCTTTTACACAATGGCCGCAGGACATGCCTTTTACATTCAACGTTATATTTTCCATCCTAAATCTCCTCCTATTTTTTCATAAGCTTTTGTACCGTCAGCAGTACTTCATCCAGGACTTCGAGGTCGCCCTCTTGAATTCGTTCAACAACGCAGCTCTTCATATGTCCCTCGAGCAAAAGCTTTGCGACACTATTTAATGCCGACTGGGTCGCAGATATTTGGGTGATAACATCATCGCAGTAGGTATCTCTTTCGATTAAACCTTTAATACCTCTGATTTGCCCTTCAATACGATTCAGCCTCGTAACCAAATTTTTCTTCACTTTTTCAGAATGGTGGCTTTTTCGATCACTGTGATGACTGCAAGATTCTTCAAGTTCAACTTCTTTTTCTTCGTTTTCAAAAAGCATTGCGCAGCCTCCTTTACCTGAATAATAGCATACCCATGTAGGGTATGTAAAGAATCTTATCTTTGTATGTATCTTGTATCCATCCTAATAATCTTTTAATATTGTGAAATTTTTTTAAAATTACACACCTGAAATTGTTTTCACTTTGACACTATAGGAAAATAGAATTACTTATACATAAATAAGAATAATTGTACGGGAGCTAAATTCAATGTCACTTAAATTCAAATTCCTTTTAACTAACATGTTTGTCATTCTTTTATTTCTAGGAAATATTATGTTTGTTATGTACAATATGCACGAAATATCCAATAGAATGCAGGAGATGAAGGAAAAAGATATTAAAATTACTTTGAATGCAGAAAGGATGAAGCTTGACGTAGTACAAGTTCAGCAGTGGCTGACGGATATCAGTGCTACCAGAGGCGCTGCAGGATACGATGATGGTTTTTCAGAAGCCAAAAAGTATGCAGCGGATTTTAGGGATACATTGAAAGAGCTGAAAAAATTGGATAATCAAAATAGTGTACAAATAGAAAGCTTTTCTGCATCATTTGAGCCTTATTATGCAATGGGTATTAAATTGGCAAACGCCTATATCAGCGGTGGACCAGATCAAGGCAATATCATCATGGGAGATTTTGATTCTTTTGCAGAGGATATTAATAAAAAAATTGAACAGTATCGTATTCAAAAAGAAAAAACAATGACGGCCGATTTGAATGCATTGGAAAAAAACTTAAATCATTCCAATACTGTAACCACCATTACTGTCATTTTCACCACTTTATTTTCAATGGCTATTACCTATAGTATTTTAAATCCAATCCTGGCAGCAATAAAAAAGCTCGCCATGACTAGCCAGTCTATTTCAAACGGGGACCTTACCCAAACAATACATGTAAACAGAAAAGATGAGGTTGGAGTGCTCGCACATTCGTTTGAGGAAATGAGAACGAATTTAGCTTTGCTTATTAATAATATTAACACGTCATCAGACAGACTCTTTCGAAATAGCAAAAACCTGTTGGAATCTGCTAAGCAGACTGATGATGCCGCCAACCAGGTTGCAGTTACCATCTCGCAAATCGCAGAAGGTTCCGAACATCAGGCTCAGCAAATCAGTGATATTTCCGAATACAGCGGTATTTCTGTTACACAAGTAAATCAGGGATATTTATTGGCGACCAATACTTTGGAAAGAGCGACTCTTTCAACTCAAGCAGCTATTAATGGTCAATCGGCAATAAATCAGGCTATCCTTCACCTACAGGAGGTATCAAAGGATGTAACACAATCCACAATTGAAATACAAAAGCTGGGTAACAGATCTAAACAAATTGGTGAAATCATTAATTTGATTTCTCATATTTCTTCCCAAACAAATTTGCTGGCGTTAAATGCAGCCATTGAAGCTGCAAGGGCTGGTGAGCACGGAAAAGGTTTTGCAGTGGTAGCTGATGAAGTCCGAAAACTGGCTGAAGAAACCAACCGGGCTACTGGAGAAATAACCAATCAAATTGAATTGATCCAAAAAGACACTGAAAATGCCATTGCACTTATGAGCAAAAACAAAAAGATGGTAGAGAAAGAAGCGGCATTTATCCAAACTGGAGGAGAATCCCTTGCCAGTATAGTGGATGCTGTGAAAAAAACAGAGGAAAATATCAATGAACTCGTCCCAATATTAAATGATATAAATCTTCATGCGAAAAAAATCCATCAGATGTCTGAAGATGCAGCTGCCATTGTGGAACAAACAGCCTCTTCATCCCAGGAGGTTGCTGCAGGATCTGAAGAACAGTCCGCCATGTGCAAAGACATAGCGAATTACGCTGAAGAGTTAGCAAAAATCGCAGAAAAACTTAATCAAGATGTTAGCACGTTTAGACTGGAATAAAGAATACAAATATCCTTTTGGAAAAGCAAAATAACATCCCTTCTTTCAGGGAAGTTATTTTG
The DNA here is from genome assembly GCF_030915465.1 of Neobacillus sp. PS3-34. Classification (GTDB taxonomy): domain Bacteria; phylum Bacillota; class Bacilli; order Bacillales; family Cytobacillaceae; genus Neobacillus_A. Next base: position 3,191,818 of record NZ_CP133267.1, on the reverse strand, counting down.
CTTTTTGAATTTCCTATCGGCTGATGGTTTATGCTTTGTGATTTTTTATTTCTCTTAAAAAATAAACATAGTCAGTCGCAATACTTTTATGTCCCATCGACCAAAGCATGGCGGTGATATTTCCGCGATGATATGTACCGTGATTGGCCAAATGGGTACAGATATCTTCGAGCGTGTTTTCAAAAGTATCTCCGCTAGAGTTCTTATAAGTAACAATACGCGATATATCTTCTCCTTTTAAATACAAGGTCATGTTACGATGCAACTCATTAATTTTTCCCTTTGCTTCGTCCGCACTATTAAATGTAATATCTGTGTTCGAAGTTTCTTTCCCTTGTATACGGTCGAACCAAAGAACATCCACTATGTATAGATGTTCTGCTGTTTCCTTTATTGATTTAAAAACACTTTCTATCTGCTGGTTAAATGCTTGCGGACAATTTTCTTCTATATAAAATAATAATTTTTTTGTCGCCCACTCATGGTATTCAAACAATTGTTTTGCCAATATCATAGTTAACCTCCTAAAAAATGAATTTTCAGATATCTTCTAATTATTTAATAACATAGCATCGTTTCCACGTCCAGTTTATTTGAATACCTTTAGCAACATTAAAATTCGCTCAAGAAAAGAGGATGCCATCTTATTTAGGGCATCCTCTTACTTTATAAAGCCTGATTTACATTTTTCTAACATGGCATGATTTTCGTTCAATTAGCTGGGTAGGTATGGTAATCTTCTTTGGCTGCATGTCAGGATTCTTAATTTTCCCAATAAGACATTCTGCTGCCTGAAATCCCAGCTCAAAAATATTGATATCAACCGAGGTTAAAGGTGGCTTGGAGTGATTTGACAGGGTGAGATTATTAAAGCTGATGATAGAAACATCCTCGGGCACCTTCACTTTTAAGCCCTCCAGATGGCTAATCATTTCATAAGCAAATAAATCGTCCTGGGTAACAATAGCAGTTGGTGGGGTTTTCAGAGAGAGAAGCGATTGAAGTGTTTCGCTTCCTTTCATTTTACCCAGGATAACATAGTTGTCCAAATAAGGGACTCCTGCTTCCTCCAGAGCTGCTTTGTACCCATTTAATCTGTCAATTGTCACGACAAAATTTAAATTTCCGCCAACAAAGGCAATATTCCTATGTCCAAGCTCAATCAAATAATTCGTGACCTGTTTAGTGGTAGAAACATTATCATTATCTACAAAAGTTATCTTTTCACTGTTTTCAAATGGCCTTCCAACAATGGTAAACGGTAAGTCGGAATCCGCCAGAAAGTTCAACGTTCGATCATTCACTCTTGAATAGAGAAGAATGATACCATCGACCCTTCTGCCCTGGACCATGCTGACAACCTCTTCAAAAATCTCATCCTCATCTGAACCTGTCGATAGATATATTCCAAATCTACACGCATGTGCACTGGTGCAAATGCCACGCAGGACCTCAGGAAAAAAGGGATTTTGAAAAGAGTAGTAGGCCGAGTTAGGCATAATAATCCCGATTGTCTCGGTACTTTTTGCTGCCAGACTTCGCGCCTGATAATTTGGATAATAGTCCAACTTTTCCATTACTTCACGAACGCGTTTCTTCGTTTTTTCACTGATTTTTGAACTGTTTGCAATTACCCTCGAAACTGTTGATGGTGCTACATTTGCTTCCCTGGCCACGTCTCTTATGGTAATAGTCATTTTTTCCTCCTAAAAGAGAGCGTATAAGCTATTTTACTGCGCCTTCTGAAATTCCTTTGATGATTTCACGCTGTGCAAAGAAATAAGCAACAATGACAGGAATGATGGCAATTGTCAAACCAGCCAATGCCAGGTGCCATTGTTTTGTATATTCACCAAAGAAGAAGAACATTCTCAACGGGATAGTCTGCATTCCTTCCTGATTGATAACAAGAGAAGGAAGCAGGTAGTCATTCCAAATCCAGATTGTGTTAAGAATACCTACGGTTACAGTAATCGGCTTAAGGACCGGGAAGATTACATACCAGAAAACCTGGAATTTATTACAGCCATCTATAGTCGCTGCTTCATCCAAGGACCTTGGAATACCGCTCAATGTTCCATGGAATAAGAATATGGACAAACTGCTTCCGAACCCTAAATACATGAAAATGATACCAAAGCGGTTTAACATGCCGACTTTTCCAAAAATCGTTACTAACGGGATCATTACCGATTGGAACGGTATGAGCATCGCTGCAACAAAAATAAAGAAGAAAACGGTACTTATTTTGCTCTTCGATCTCGAAAGTGCATAAGCGGCAATCGATGAAAAGATTATTATTACTGCGACACTGACTACCGTAATCAGCAGTGAATTCAAAAAGGTGCTTACAAAATCCAGTTCAGTAAAAGCTTCCTTATAGTTGTCCAAATTGAATGCAGCTGGCAAGCGTAATACATCTGTAAACATTTCTTTCTTGGTCTTAAAAGAGTTAACAATCATCAGGTAGAAAGGTGAAAGCCATAATAGGGCTAACAAGATCCCTAATATTTCAATAGGAAATTTGTACTTTTTGCCCATTACATTTCAACCTCCTTTTTCTTGTTGAAGTAAACCTGTGTTAAGGAAATGGCCGCAACAATGATAAAGAATACAACAGCTTTTGCCTGTGCATAAGCCATTTGATTCGCACTGAAAGCAGTTTTAAAAATTTCCATTGCCACCATTTGAGTGGAATCAAATGGTCCGCCCCCTGTCAAAGACAGGTTTTGGTCATAAAGTTTAAATGAGTTTGAAAGAGTCAGAAACATACTGACGGTAAAGGCAGGTGCGACAAGTGGAAGAATGATATAACGCAAACGCTGGAAAGGGCTTGCTCCATCGATTTGTGCAGCCTCAAGCAATTCTCCTGGTACACTTTCCAAATAGGCGATATAAATTATCATAATATAACCTGACATTTGCCAGCTCATCAGAATGACTAATCCCCAAAAACCAGTGTTAGTGGTAGATAACCATCCTTGAAGGTTTTCAATTCCAAACATTTCACCAATGCTGGAAAAAATCTCTGTAAAAATAAATTGCCAAATGAAACCAAGAATCAGGCCGCCAATCAGGTTAGGCATGAAAAAAATCGTTCTTAGGAATTTGCTTGATTTAATTTTTGACGTCACAATTAGTGCAAGCGAGAAGCCAAAGAAGTTGATTAAAATAATCGACACGATGGCAAATTTAACGGTAAACCATAAAGCATCCATAAATGCCTTATCCTTAAAAAGATCAATATAATTTTGGAAACCGATAAATCCGCTAGAGTCAATTCCGTTCCAATCTGTAAACGAGTAATAGATGCCCATTGCTAATGGCACAATGACTACGAGTGACAAAGCCAGTAGCGCAGGGGCTAAAAATAACCAGTAAGATATATCTTTTGTTCGCATAAGAAGTCCCTCCATAAATAGCAGTTGAGAGTTAGTATTCATAGGTGCATATTAGCAAAACAAAGCAGCAAAATATCGCTGCTTTGTTTTGTTTAATTTTCAGTTATTCAGGAAGTGTATCTTATTTTCTTGCATCTTCCCATGATTTTTGGGATTCCTTAACAAGATCTTCCCAGCTCATTTTATTGCTTAAATATTTTTGGATGTTAACTCCTAATTTATCCATACCCCAACCGCTTGGATAGCCCATGAAAGTCCAGCCGATTGTTTTCTTGTCTTGTGCATATTGGTAGATTGCTTTAGAAAGAGGATCAGAAATTTTAGAAGTATCATAGCCTTCGTATGCAGGAATAAATTTGAAATCTTCTAAAACAGTTTTCTTTCCTTCATCTGAAGTGTACAGCCAGTCTAGGAATTTCTTAGATTCTGCAACTACATTTTTATCCAAAGTTTTGTTTACAGCCCAGTACATTGGAACGCCTACAGGGATAGAGTCTTCTTTGTAGCCTTCAACCGGGATTGGAAGAAGTCCGATATTGTTGTCAGCGAAGTCCTGGTCAACACCAGCGATTGAACCGTAAACCCAGTTACCTTGCTCGATGATTGCAACACTGCCTGTTGAGAATAGCTTTTCAACCTGTTGAGAGTAGTCAAGGCTTACAGTAGGCTGTGCAGAGTACTTATTTTGAAGATCAAGGAACTTCTTCATCGCATCGCCGTATTTGAAATCAACCTTTTTAGCATCAAACGCTTTTAGCACATTGCCATCGAATTCAGGCGCGATAAAAGCATTGGATAGGTGCAAACCAGTTACCCAAGTTTCTTTTGCAGGTAATGCAAAAACTGCTTTGATTTTAAGTTTATCCTTTTGCTCATCTAACGTTTTAACTGCAGCCTCAAGGCTTGCAAAATCCTTAATGCTTGCAGGGTCAATTCCCGCTTGTTCGAATAGTTTTTTGTTGTAGATTAGGCCATAGCCTTCTTGGTTGTATGGAAGACCAAGAATTTCACCATCTTTAGTAACACCGTCAAGTGTTCCTTCAAGAGCTGCCTTTGATGCCTTTGTATCAGACATATCAGCTAATTTCTTATTCCAGTCAGCTACGTCCTGTGGTCCGCCTACGTTAAAAATCGCTGGCTCTTTGCCAGATGCAAATTTAGACTTTAGAGCTACACCGTAATCTTGTCCGCCACCAACAGTAGTAATGTTGATGTGAACGCCAGGATTTTCAGCTTCATATTTCTTTACTACATCTTCAAATTGCTTTTTGAATTCTACTTTGAATTGGAAAATGTCAAGAGTTACATCTTTTTTATCACTCTTGTTTGAACCGTTTGAGTCCTTTGAATTACATCCTGCTAAAAACACGCTGAAAATAACTAAGATAGAAATAAGACTTAATAATACCTTTTTGCTTTTCATCTTTGACCCTCCATTTTAACGATTTTTCTGTTTTGCTTCTAAATAGGGAAAGCGGTTGCATAAAATAGTAAACTAAATAATCAAATCTCTGTTTTTATAGAACTTTTGATTTTAGCCAGCCAAAACTATTAATTTAACCTCCCCGCCTTGTTTTTGAAGAAAACAGTGAAAACGGTTGCATCAATTTACAAGATTAATTTAACATACTCTTAAAAAATATTCAATATTAAAATCTCAACCTTTTTTTATTTCAGCTGGCTATTTGTAGAATATATGATTTATTTTTACCAATAATGATACAGCCGATCATTTAAATTTAGGACTTTCCCTCCACTTTTACTATCAAAATTGTGAAACCTTTCTATGTTTGATATCGTAAACCAAATAAAGTAATTAAATAAAAGGAGTGAGAAACATGGGCGTTACACTTAGCAAGGGGCAAAAGGTTGACCTGACAAAATCTCATCCCGGCCTTCAGAATGTGATAGCTGGTTTAGGGTGGAATGTTAATACTTCCGGTTCCAACTATGATTTGGATGCATCCGCCTTCTTATTGGGAGAAGCCGGAAAGGTTCAAAGTGACCTTGATTTTATTTTTTATAATAATCCCAATGGCGGAAACGGTTCCGTCATATATAGCGGTGACAACAGGATCGGATCAGGGCAAAGAGATGATGAACAAATACGTATTAATCTCAGCCTGGTTCCTCCTTCGATCCACAGGATTGCTTTTACAATTACCATCCATGATGCCCAGATGAAAAATCAAAGCTTCGGCCAGATTTCCGATGCTTATGTAAGAGTTTTCAATGAGCAGACAAATGAGGAACTTCTCCGTTTTGATCTGGGAAGGGATTTCACCGTTGAAACAGCGATTGTTGCTGCTGAGCTCTACCGTCACAATGGCGAGTGGAAGTTCAATGCAATCGCAAGCGGCTTTCAAGGAGGACTAGCTGCGCTTTGCCGGAATTTTGGTGTTACAGTCGATGACCAGCCTGCCCAGTCAGTGGTTCCCCCTTACCAAGACCAGCCATATAATCAGCCAGGACAGGGACAGTTCCAACAGAATTCTTACAGCCAGCCAGCCTATCAGCAGCAAACTCAAACATACCCACCTTTTCCTCGAGCACAGCAAAGCGCACCCCCACAGCCGTATAATCAAAATACATACGGGCAAAATTTTTCAAATACAGCTCCTTCGCCTCAAACATATGGCGGAGAAAATATTATGTGCCCTCGCTGCCATTCATCAAATGTCAGGACGGGACAAAAAGGCTTTGGATTGGGAAAAGCAGCAATTGGCGGTTTAATCCTTGGACCAGTGGGGTTGCTTGGAGGATTCATTGGAAAAAATCAGCTAAAGCTCACCTGTAACAGCTGCGGAAATTCATGGTCCCCTTCACAACGGGACTATTCAGAGTGGGCTATCCAGCAAAAAAGGCGGGCAATGGAATTGTTTAACCGTTTTAAAAGCCAGGACGTCCTAGATGCCGTAGTGGCTGCCTGCGCATTAGTAGGAATGGCAGATGGCAGACTGGATCCGTCTGAGCGCCAAAAGATGCTCGAGTTCGTTCAGCAAAGTGATGAATTGCGCGTTTTTGATACGAATAAAGTCATTCAACAATTTAACTTCTATGTGCAGCGGATTGAGGCCGACCCAATGCTGGGCCGAGCTGAGGCATTTCGGGCACTGGGACGGGTCAGGTCGAAGCCGGAAATTGCACGATTGGTTGCACGCTACTGTATCGCCATCGGTTACGCCGACGGCAGCTTTGACCAGAACGAAAAGCAGATGGTCAGCGAAATATGCAGGGAACTTGGACTAAATCCAACAGAATTTTTATCATAAGGACCAAAAAACCCGAGAAATCGGGTTTTTTGTTTGCCATTTTATTGGATTTCCTCTCCTCCCTTCGTTTTCCTTATTTCACTTTCCATAGCGGGGAGCGCTGGTACCATACGAAAATAAAGAAATTAAAAATGCATGCGAGCAGAAAGACCGTTTGGGGATCCAGCCAATCGGCAATCCAGCCAGCTGCAAATATTGCGAATGGCATGCCAAGCTTAAAAATCGATCCAGTAAGACCACTGATTCTGCCAATAAGATGCTCCGGTGTTGATTCCTGCCGGAACGTCCAGATGCAAACGGATGAGATGGTTGCAAATACACCGTCAAAGAATAGGCCAATCCCTAATATCCAGCTTGTTGAAGATAAAAACATAACTAAATACGCAATTCCCAACAGCAATGTCGTCAACCCCAACAGAACTCCCATTGGTATCCTGCTTCTTACGTATTTGACAGTGCTGCTGCCGACCAGCCCTCCCAAGCCAGTAGATGCCAATACAATACCGAGCTGCGAGCTGTTTAGGGCAAGCTTGTCTTTTGCATAAAAGATAATCATTGTATCTGCCATTCCTGCAGTTGAATTGATAAAAATAACAAGAATAGTAATGAGCCAAAGGGTCTCATTTCTCCTCAGTTCAGTCCACCCTTCTTTTAATTCACGCAAAAAGTCAGATTGATGCTCCTTTTTTATTGCTTCATTTGAATTCAAAAACAACAGGGATATGAAAGCAAGCCCAAATGCCACAGCAGTAATCAGCAGTCCCTGATCTAGGTCTGCAAGCAAAAGAATAGCCCCAGAGATGGCCACCATAATCCCAACTAAGGTGGACACAAAAGAAAAGGAAGCATTGGCTGATGTTAGCATATTCCCTGGTAATGCCTGCTTCACAATACTGAACCTGGCATTAAAGTAGGCATAGCTGCTGGCCATTAAAATAAAGCCAGAAATATAAAACACAAATAAATGGTGTATGCCCATTTCAATAAGAGAAAACAAACCAATCAGAACCATTATCTGAATGATGATTGCCCAAAGCGACCATCGTTTTTTATTTACCCTGTCTACGATCACTCCAATGAAGACAGCTAGAAGCAAATTGGGTAAAAACTCAATTCCGCGCATCGCTGACATGGCAACCGATGATTTAGTCAAATCATATAAAATAAGCGGAAGTGCAAGTTCATATACCTTACTTCCGAGCGCTATGATCGAACCCGTTAACAATAGAATCATAAAATTTCGATTTTGCCAGATCGAGCCGGCTTGAACCTTAGCAGAAACACTTGGTTGAACAGAATTCATGTCTCTCACTCCCATTAATACGTTGTATATATTTTTATCCAAATAAAGTAGTATAAAAAGTGTAAATAGTTTTACAATTTTTTCACCTTTTACATTGAGTCAGGAGCGAAATGTTCATGCTTATAGAAGAACACTTCTTTCAATTAAGGAGCTATTACTCAGCCATTCCGAACGATGTTTGGTTTGATATTAAATCTGAAGAACTTTGTGGCGTTCTTTTTACCAGCAAAAGGAACGTCAATCTATTACTTAAAAAAATGGAAAAAGAGAATTGGATTAGCTGGACTCCCGGCAAATGCCGCGGAAACCAATCGAAGCTGTTATTTTCGAAAGGAAAAGACACGCTTTTAATTGAAGCTGCCAAAGATAAGGTAAAAAGAAGCGATTTACATGGTGCCTATTCGATTTTGGAAGAATATGGAATTGAAGCAGAAGGAAAGAAACAGTTCACTGATTGGCTCGAGCAGCAGATGGGGTACCGGGCGAATGTGGATGAAGCTGACATCGATATCCTTCGCTTTCCATTTTATCGGTCCATCCCCCATCTGGATCCGGCTTTCGTTGGGAGAAGAACCGAAGCACATATGATTAAGCAAATTTTTGATACGCTCGTTTTATATAATGCAAACACAGGAAAACTCGAACCAAATCTTGCCCATTATTGGAAAAGCGATGAATCGAGTAAGATATGGACCTTTTATCTTAGAAAGGGCGTTCGCTTTCATAATGGAAAAAGGTTAACAGCTGTGGATGTGGCCTTCACTCTGATGAGAATCAAGGATCCTTCAACAGCCTCCCCGCATAGGTGGATGGTTAAAGACATCAAGAAGATAGTTATACTCCATGATTACGCCTTGGAGATTGAGCTTGAAAAGCCTCACTCTTTATTTGCAAGCTTCCTTAGTACTGAAAGATTGGCTATTGTGCCAGAGGACCTGGCGGGAAAATCGGATTTTTCGAGTCATCCAATTGGAACAGGTTCCTATTCGGTTGAAAAAAATGATGACAGCATTCTTTTATTAAATGCACACGATGACTATTTTAAAGAGAGGCCTTTATCGACAAAATCGAAATTTGGGTATGGCCTGATTACAGCTCTGAAAACAAACAGCCTCCCAATTTAAGTGAGATGAAGTATCTTCCCCTCTCACTTAATGCCCATGTTGAAAATAATGACTTTAATGAACTAAATAACATTGAAAATGGATGCTACTATCTTGTTTTTAACCTGCAAAAAAACGGGATACTGCAGGATATCCATTTTCGGCAATCTCTTCATTATGCTCTAAACCGTGAACAAATGATTATAGACCTGGGCGGACTGCGATTCAAACCAGCCAGTGGTTTTACTCCATCACAGAATGGAGACAATGTTCTTTTTGAAGCTGACTATAATACTGCAAGAGAATTATTAAAGCGGAGCAGCTATAACGGGGAAATCATCCATTTATATACTTATCGAATGACATCTAATGAACTGAATGCGAAATGGATTAAGGAGCAGGCAGAAAATATACTCGGGGTTCATCTTCAAATCTCTATTCTCCCAATTGAAGAATTAAAGATGAGAGATACAATGGAAAAAGCTGATATTATCATTTCCGGTGAGGTTTTTGATGAAAATATCGAGGTGGGATGGCTTGATATGCTTCAAACCGGCAATTCTTTCATTAAAAACTTTCAGGATTCTCCTCTTAGAAACAGAGTTGATGAAATCCTATTTCATGCCTTAAGTGTGACAGAAAGTCAGGAACGTCTCAGATGTTTTTCAGAAATTGAAAACATTTACCGTGATACTTTTGCGCTGCTTTTTCTGTACCATAGCAGGCAAAGTATTTCACATCACAATTCCTTGAAAGGCATTTCACTAAATGCACTTGGGTGGATGAATTATAAAGATCTGTGGTTTGAACAAAAATGAAACACTATTAAAATAAAAAAGGCACCCAAAAAGGAGCCTCAAAACAAGGTTATTTGGTTTTTTCCAAAACATTTATTAGTGTAGACTCAATTTCTTCTGCGATCGATTTCAACTCATTGTCATCTATCATACTGACCAATAAAGAAGGCTTTGCTAAACCAATCTTTGTTGTTCCTTCGCTTTCGTAAACTGTTATTTTACAAGGAAGAAAATAGCCTGCCAGTTCATTAATGTTTAAAATTTTTGCTGCTTCCTGGGGATTGCACACTTCCAGAATATAATATGGCTGATTATAAGCAACCCCTTTTTCCTGCAGCTTCCCCTGTAAATCCAATGTCCACAAAACACCAAACTTTACTTCCTTTAAATTCTTTTCAAGAGAGATTATTGCTTCATCAATCTTTTTTGTAGTTGAAACGGTATAATGGAACAATTTCATTTCCTCCTTAAAAATTGATTAATCATCCTCTTATCTTTAACATTGAAAAAGGTTTTTATCAGAATAGAATATCAATCCAGATTTTGAGGGCTGTTATCCCGATTAATACGGCAAGAATGGCCTGAAGGATTTTAGTATTCATTTTTTTGCCTGCCTTCGCACCCAGTGAGGAGGCAATGAAGCTGGCGATAACGACAACAAGTGTAGGAAGCCATGGAACCTGGCCTGTTGTTACTTTTCCTATCGTTACACCGACTGATGAAATCAGCGTGATTGCCAGAGATGACGCTATTGTAACCCTGGTAGGAATTTTTAAAACGACGAGCATAATTGGGACGAGTAAAAAAGCTCCGCCAGCTCCAACGATTCCAGCACTTATACCGACAATAAAGGATAGCACCATCCCTAAAACCAGGTTAACCTTCAATTGGTCTGCGGGTAGATCATCAATTCCCTTTTTAGGAATAAACATTAAAACGACAGCAATAAGTGCAAGAATACCATAAACTAAATTAATTCCCGATTCAGGGAGTAAATGGGAGAAGAATCCTCCGATAAAACTTCCTGCCAAAATGCTGGCACCCATCGAGAATATGATTTTTTTATTTAAATACCCGCTATTCCGGTAAGCTAAAACTCCGCCTATCGTAGCAAATAAAACTTGCACGGCACTAATCCCTGATACTTCGTGTGGGGTGAACGCAATAAGGCCAAACAACGGCGGAATATACAGCAGCATTGGAAAATTGACGATGGCTCCACCTATCCCAACCATTCCAGAAATATATGACCCGACAAAGCCAACAAGAAATAAGACGATAATAAAAGTCCAGCTCATTTATGACTCCCCTTAAAGGAAGAAGGCACTATAAGTGCCTTCTTTAAATTTTTAAGCTTTTTTAAGCCAGAATTTTAATACGCCATCTTCTTCTGCAGATTGGATTAATTCATTGCCAGTAGATTTAGCCCAGGCAGCCAGGTCTGCTTTAGCCCCTTTATCAGTTGCATGGATTTCTAAAATTTGACCTGATTCCAGCTCATTTATTGCTTTTTTTGTTTTTACAATCGGCATTGGGCAGGCAAGCCCTTTTGCATCTAATATTTTAGTAACGTCCATTTTATTTTCCTCCTAAAATGTTATAGTTGCTTCTCATTAACGTACTGCACAGCGGTTAGGGCCAATTTCCATTTCTCTCTGTTTTTCAATATCCGGATTGATTTTACCCATATTGGTTTCTCTGATTTCCTGATAAGCATTTGGCTGTGGTGGAAGGTTCTCGGTAACAACTCTTCTGAATTCAGCTTCATTTTCGATTTTTAATCCGTGATTTCGGGAATAAAGGGTGCCTAATTTTTCACTTACACTTCCATTTTCATTTAACTCATCAATAATCATGAAATGAGCAGGAAGTACAATTAATTCATCTGATAATTCTTTATAACGGCTATAAAGAGTTTCTCTTAAGTCGGTTACCCAATCTTCGGCTTTCCCAGCCAGGTCTGGCCTTCCAATTGAATCAATGAAAAGAATATCTCCTGTTAACAAATAACGATCACCGATAACAAAAGAAGTGGATCCAATCGTATGTCCTGGTGAATAAACAGGCTGAATCGCAATTTTCGTATTTCCAAACAAGAAATCATTGCCTTCTTCAAGGCGTGAATAATAGTACGTAACCTCTTCAGCATCTTTTGGAGGCAGCCAGTAAGCAGCACCGGTTTGCTCTGCAATTTTTCTTCCTCCTGAAATATGATCTGCATGGAGGTGAGTATCAAAAACATGTTTAACTTTAGCACCCATTTTATTAGCAAAATCAATATATACATCTGTCATCCTGGTAGCATCAATAATAGCCGCTTCACCGTTAGAAATTGCCATGTAAGACAGACAGCCTTTACCGATTCTCACAAACTGAAAAACTTCTCCGCCATCTTTTAAAACGCCAACTTTTACGGGCTCAAGATGTTCGCTCCATGATTTCATTCCGCCTTGTAGATAAGAAACGTTTAAGCCTGCCTCAGAAAGCATATCAGCCACAAAAATGGATGAACCTTCTTTAGCACAAACGACTAAAATTTCTTCATCAGCCGGAATTTGATATATAATACCCTCAACTCCATCAAGGAGATCAAAGTAAGGTACATTCAAGTGAGTGAATTGTTCACCTTCAATTTTCCAATCCTGGAAGTCTCCCTCATTACGTACATCCAGGATAAATAATTTCTCCCTGTTAAAAATCTTTTGCGTTACTTCTCTTGAATTCATAGCTGTAACAGTCATTTCACTTACCCCCACCGGTATAATTTATTGTAAAAAAAATTATTGATTTGAATCTGTCGGACCTGACCAATTGCTCATGCCGGGCATGACGTTTATTACGTTTTCAAAACCATTGGATGATAATTTTTGAGCAGCTAGATCACTGCGGTTGCCTGTACGGCACACGACATAGATTGTTTCATTTTTTTCAAGTTCAGTCATTCTCTCATCTAAATCTCCAAGAGGAATGGATTTCGCACCAGGAATATGATTAAATGCATATTCCGCAGATTCCCTGACATCTAAAATCAGAATATTTTCCTGGCCATTGATTTTGTTCATTAAATCTTCATTATCTATAACGTGAGGATATTGAATTTCTTCTTTTTCTTCCCCAGTTGATTTTCTAAGATAGTGTTTAAGTACTTCGCCTTCTTCAATTGTTCCCAAGTACTGATGACCTGAACTTTTCGCCCATGCCTGGATATCGGCTCTAGAACCTTTGTCTGTTGCCTGCACTTCCATTACATTTCCTGCCTCAAGCTCATTCATTGCCTTTTTCGTTTTGACGATTGGCATCGGGCAAGCAAGCCCTTTCGCATCTACAATCATATTAGATTTAATTGGTTCCATTATATAGCCTCCTAGTGGTGATGGTTTTAAAATATTATTCAATCTGACCTTCCCACGCCAGCATACCGCCAGTCATGTTCGTCACCTTATATCCTTGATATTCTAGGAAATTTGTTGCCTGGCTGCTTCTTGCACCTGAACGGCAAACAATAATGTAATCATTATTTTTATCTAATTCCTGCATACGAAATTCAATCAGACCCAGAGGAATGTTCATTGCTCCAGGTATTTTACCTGCTTGCACTTCACTGACTTCACGGACATCAATTATATTTAAAGGTTTTTTTTCCGCTAACAGCATTTCAACTTCTTTAGCAGTAATCTGGTTCATCATCCATTCCTCCTTTTAATTCCAAGCGCTCATTCCGCCTCTTACATTCATAACATTTGTGAAGCCCATTTTCTTTAACTGCTTGCTCGCTTTTGTGCTTCGCATTCCGCTTTGGCAGATAACCACTACTTCTTTTTCTTTAGAGAGCTGGTTTGCCTTGTTTGAAAGTTGATGGAGCGGCATGTTAATAAATCCATTAATATGGTTCGATTTAAATTCGGCAGGCGTTCTTACATCAACAAATTGTTTGTTCTTTTCCTTTAAAACTTGTTTAAGCTCTGCTGTTGAAATATTCTTTACCCCTTTTGCCGGGAGCATGCGCAAAAGCAAAAATAGTGCAATCCCTGCAATGACAATAAAGTTAGTGTACGTCAATTCAATCTCCTCCTATGCTTTTGTTAGATAAATAAATTGACGTTTCCATCTTCAGCGCCACCAAGATATGCAGCCACACCCGCGTATTCAACGCCATCCATGATCTCTTCATGCTTAAGCCCTAACAAATCGACTGTCATCTGGCAGGCAACCAGGTTAATTTCTTGTTCTTTGGCCATTTCAATTAATTCAGGCAATGGCATTGCATTATGTTTTTTCATAATTTCTTTAATCATCTTAGGGCCGAAACCGGCAAAGTTCATTTTTGAAAGCCCCATTTTATTAGCACCACGAGGCATCATTTTACCAAAAAGCATTTCCATAAAATTCTTTTTCACCTTGATGGGCTCATCTTTTCTTAATGCATTCAATCCCCAGAAAGTATGGAAAATCGTTACTTCATGATCATAAGCTGCAGCTCCATTAGCAATAATGTAAGCTGCCATGGCTTTATCGTAATCACCGCTGAAAAGAATAATGTTTGTTTTTTTCTTAGATTCCATTTATTTTACCTCCATATTTACCCATTGGGGTATATTTTGTTTTAAAAAAATTTATCAACTTCACAAAATTCTTAATACCACACCGGGTATATTATAGAAATAATCTTTTTGTGTCAAGGCTCTTTTATCGGCTTAGAAAAGCATAAATCATCGCATATACTCGATTAATTTGCTTCACTACACTTCCCATCCAAGAAGGAAAAACCAACAACTTTGAAGCCTTTTCTATTTAAAAATCTAATCCCCATATTTTTCTCTACAGGAGTTGATACTATCAAATGGATTGATGATCTAGGTATTTCCTGTAAATGGCGATTCAAATATGCAAGTGGAAGATTAATTGCTCCGTTTACCTTATTTTTATAAGCAATATTGTAATCCCTTATATCTAATACGACTGTGTTCAAATCCTTGCTGTCATTTTCTAATTTCATGCATGGTATGTTTTTTACAGGAAAGTACCTCTTATAAAGTGCCACAAGTAGAATGGCTGGGATTATTAATGAGTACAGCATTTGTTTTCACCTTTTATTTAATTTTTATTGGAGCACATGATTTATAATATACCCCAAAGGGTATATTGTCAACATTCTCATCAATGATATTTTAAAAACATTTATTGCATTTGATGAGTTACTCTTTTTACATTAGGCTGTTTTCGTATACTTTGTTGCTATTTAAGGAGTATTTGATTTTCACTCCAGGATGCTCGCTTTCCGCGGGGCGGGCGGTGAGCCTCCCCGGCGCACAGCGCCTGCGGGGTCTCACCTGTCCCGCTTCTCCCGCAGGACGTTGAATCTGCTTCCTAGAATCAACACCGCACGAAGGAAATGCGAGAGCATTTTCGAGGAGCTCGCACCTTCCGTTTCAATCAACTTCTTTTTCAACGATTTGCTTTTAAAAACCTATTTACAAAACAACAATCTTTTAGAAAACCGCCTTACATTAAATAAAATTTGGTAAATTACCCCTCTGGGTAATTTATATTTTATAATTGTTATAAACGAATGATCGTCACAAAAATCTTAATGGATTTTTATATTTCATAACTATCACTGAAAGGAGCAATATAATTCTTGAGTTACTTTACTATCGGCCGATGGAATGTGCCTGCTTCCCTGCTAGCTATCATTTTAGCTGTGATCATTAGTTATTTTGTATTTTTTGGAAAAGAAAAAAAGCAGCCAGGTGATTGGTATTGGAATAGCCTGCTATTGTTTGTTATTATCTATAAGCTGAGCTACGCCATATTAAACTTTTCCCTTTTTATCAATTTCCCGATGTCACTGATTTATTTTAATGGGGGAAGCAAAGGCCAACTGATTGCAGCCGTATTTATAGCAATTTACCTTTTTAGATTATACAAAAAAAACAAGCCTAATTTGTTAGATGAAACGACCTTCTTATTGATGCTCACCTTTTTTGCTTTCCAAATAGTTTTTAATTTATTAGAACAAAACTTTATGTTAGCCGGAATTCAAACAGCTATTTTGCTGGGATATACCCTGTATGAATATATCGGTAGAAAAAAAACGCTGAAGATAGCAAACCAAATGATTCTTTTTTTCTTTCTCATGGATCTTCTTTTCTTAAGCTTTTTTGACAAGTTGATGGTTTCTTATAATCTTTCGTTTATTTTCATTAACTTTGTCCATATTATTACCCAATATTTTTCCAAGGAGGGACAGGAAGCTTGAATAAAAAATTATTATCCTATTCCATTATCGCTCTTTCAATCGCCATCGTGGCAGTTAACCTATGGAAAACATATGCAAACAATGAAGAACAAAAACAGCAAATCCAATCAGAAGAGGCATCAACTACTAGCAAAGATATTCCTGGTACCAAAATCACTTCCCTTGACGTCGGAACCCCTGCTCCAGATTTTGAGTTATCTACTTTAAGCGGAGAAAAGATAAAGCTGTCAGAGTTAAGAGGGGAAAAGGTCATTTTAAATTTCTGGGCAACTTGGTGTCCGCCTTGTAAAGCTGAAATGCCTCATATGGAGAATTATTATGTAGCGAATAAAGATAAAGGTGTTACCATCCTCTCAGTAAATCTAACCAGTATGGATAAAGGAACGGACGTCATCCGAAGCTTTATTCATGATTATAAGCTCACATTCCCAGTAGTTCTTGACGATACAGGAATGATTGGAACTAAATATCAGGCGTTTACGATACCAACTAGTTATATCATTGATACAAAAGGAATCATTCAACAGAAAATTGTTGGCCCTATGGACGAAGACACCATGAAGAGTTTTATGGATAGCATTAATTAATGTAAAGCCTGATTTCCACTTCAGAGAGTAAAAACATAAAACCTGAATCCAGAACGGATTCAGGTTTTGATTTTTATTTTTATTTGCCGATTAATCCCCAAACAAACAAATAGTATGCCGTGAACACAAAGAAGATAAGAATAAGGGAAAACGACAGGAAAATGACCAATTGCTTCGAAAACATAAAGGTCTGCTGATTAATATCCTTCCCTTTTGCGAAATAGCTGATGGTGGTCAGTATGAGGGAAATAATCCCCACTATAATAGAAGCTAAGCCAATAATTTTGGCTAAAAAATCCCCGATTATTATTTTGTTGGCAAGAGTTGTGAAATGAAGATTTGTTATTAAAAATCCTACCCCAATAATTGTGATACTTGTTCGGACCCACGCTAAATAGGTACGTTCATTCGCCAAATGCTGCTGAATATATCGTGAATCAATTGTTTGCTGGCCATTTTCTTTCTCTTTCATACAGTCTTTATACCTCTTTATTTGTCAGATATCTCTCGGTAGCTAATCCCTTTATTCTTCTCACAAGAATGAGCGATATACTAGCTAAAATAATCATTATGGAAATGACTTGTGCAATTCTTAAATCACTGGTCAGCATCAAGCTGTCCGTTCTCATTCCCTCAATAAAGAAACGGCCGATGGAGTACCAGATTAAATATGTAAGAAACAGTTCTCCTCTTCGAAGGTTTGCTTTCCGTAAAGAAATAAGAATGATAACGCCAATAAAACTCCAAAGTGACTCATACAAAAAGGTAGGTTGATAATATACACCCTCAATATTCATTTGGTTAATGATAAACGTTGGAATATGCAAATTTTCAAGGAAGGTTCTTGAAACGGGGCGCCATGAGCTTCCTGGTTCATAAAGTTCCCCCATCTCCCAATTGCTTGTCCGAGCAATATACTTGGAGCTGTAATGTCTGCTAGCTTCCAAAATGAAATTTTCTTTATTCTGGTAAAAACAAATGCTGTTGTTAACGCACCAATTAACCCACCGTGAATTGCTATCCCACCATTCCAAATAGCCGGTATCTCGGATAAATGATTTTTAAAATAACCCCATTCAAATAGTACATAATAGATTCTTGCAGAAATAATGGCAATCGGCAGGGCAAAAGTAATTAAATCAACAAGTGCATCGGGTGAAACTCCCCTTTTTTTGCATTCATTTGTTGCTAAATATAAGCCTAATAACGCTCCAAACCCAATAATAATTCCATACCAATGGACACTGATTGGACCTAAGTGAAAAGCGATCGGGTTTAAAGGATAAAGACCATCCTGCATATTAATACCTCCCATTTGATACTCATACCAGCTTATTATAACACTATCTATGTGTTAGAAAGCCGTTGGTATAATCATTTCAAACAATTCTCCCCCTTAAAAATACCGCCTGAGTAGCAGTAAAATAATATGTTCAGATATCCAGAATGACTCAAGTTCCTTTTCATGTAATTATAACAATTTCGATTTCACAAAAGATTTCATTTCTTGTCACAACCTACTCTGCTTCCGAATGAAAAATTATGTAAAAATATTCTTGAAGGGAATTCAATTATGGGAGTGAGTAAGGTGAAAAAATTAATCTCAGGCATCTTTGCGGCAGTTTTAATACTTGGACTTGGAACAGGAGTAATGGCAAAAAGCGGAGAAATTGCATGTGCAATGAAGGACTTTAAGGAAATGCTTCCGTTCATGCAGGAAAAGCACCCTGAATTAACTGAGAAAGAATTAAAGGAAATGCATAAAGATTGTGCTAAAGCACTAAAGAAAGAAGATGCTGCTCCTGACTGCATGATTCAAAAATAAAAAGGAAAAAAGCAGATCGCTCCAGGATCTGCTTTTTCTATTTGAATCATTTCCTCCATGGCAATATTCCTGTATATTTAAGGATAGAGGTGTAGCAAATGTATCTTTCCATAAAAGAAACGGCAGAATATCTATCCATGCCCGAAGCGCAGATTGAAAACATGATTCGCCAAAAGCGAATCCGCGCCATATTCGACGGTGAACAATATTTGGTTTATAAAGAGCAGTTCAACAATCATTTTCAGCAGCTTGAAAAGTATAAACAATTGGTTGAAGAATTAAAAAGTGAACCCATTCCTGAGGATTTGGATATTAAGGACGAAGATTGAAGAACCCCAGTGTAAACTTACAACGGGTTTACTTGTAAGGTACAAAACGGCAAATCGCAGAACAAATCAAATAGCAAATCACATAAACTTCACTGTCAAAAAGGCTTAGAGATGCAAATACTTTAAGCCTTTTTTTGAATTTTCTTTTTTTCACTAAACCCCCATTAGACGCTAAAGTGAGTTTGGTAAATAAGCGGAGAATTTTCTCTTAATTAGAAAATAGCCCTGAAAATAGCTTAAATAGACGGAGAGATTCCGACTATTGACTCGAAAAACGTGAAAATGGTTAATTTTGCTTTGCTTAATCGGAAAACCTCCGCTTATATACCCCGAATTGAACTCTATTACGCAGTCTAAACGAAAAATCTCCGCTTATTTTAAATATCACTGGTTACTCAATTAAGGATAAGACTTCAAATTAAATCACAAATAATTCACACACCCTCCAATAATTATTTCATACCCTGTGATTTACTATGTGAATTAAGACAAAATAAGCAATTAAAATTTGCCAAAATGTTGATTAAGCAATAAAAAACGCACTGTGAATTATATCGTGAATTCAAGTGCGTTTTCATATGTGTTTTACAATGTTTGCACCTCTAAAGTAAACCCGTTAGTAAACTTAATGGGGTTCTTTTTTTGAACAAGCATTGACGTTCATTCAAACAGACTTGCAAATATCTCAATTGCACGAAAAAAATACTTCAGTTGTAAGTTTTCATCATACGTATGCTGTCTGCAATCATAGTTTGAAGTAGGCAGTCCGATTACGGGCTGCTCATTTTGTTCGAATAAATACAAAGGCAGGCTGCCGCCCTCTGTCGGTAAGACAGCAATCTCTTCACCACACACTGATTTTAAGGCATTAATAACAAATTCAGCTTCTTTGGAGCTCATATCCGTTTTTGTTGCAGGAAAACCCGCCTTCATGTTGAGTTGCACAATCCACCGTAATTAAGCAATTCTTCCTTAGATGGCTCCTTTTCGGTAACCATCCAATTCATTTCCTGAATATATTTTTTTATTTTAATAAATATTTGCTCCGGCTGCATTCCCTTTACCAGGCGGATATCCACTTCCGCATTGGCCGAAGCGGGAATAATGTTTCTTGCTGATGCCCCCGTAAAGCCGCCTTCAATCCCGCGAATATTAAAAGTAGGAAGATTAATGAGGTGCTGGAGTGAATTTCCTTGTATTTCAGATGCTTTAATACCATATTTTCTACTGATTTCGTCTTCTATTGCCGGTATTTTTTCAATTGCCTCAAGCTCCAATTCGGATAAGGAAATGACATCCTCATAAAATCCTGGTATGGAGACAAATCCATCCTTCCCTTTTAGCATATTAAGGAGCTGTGCCAACTGGAGAATGGCATTAGGAGCGAAATTCCCAAAATGTCCGCTGTGAAGGTCAGATGCCATAGTATGGACCTTTATATCAAACATGAGCATTCCGCGAACCCCCAATTCTACCGTTGGCAAGCCGCTTTGATGCGTTTCACCCGATGCGGAGATGACCAGATTACAGGCAAGCTTTTCTCTATTCCTTTTGATACACTCTGCTAAGCCCGGTGATTCAACCTCTTCTTCACCGTCGAATAAAAATTTAAGATTAATAGATGGCTCCTTACCCTGAGAAGCTAGAAAATCCAAAGCGGTTAAAATAGATATGATCGCGTTCTTGGAATCCGCGGACGAACGTCCAAAAAGTCTCCACGAATCATCCATGATTGGCAATGCTTCTTCGAGCGTAAATGCTCTATCAACGGCTGTGATGTCCTTTCTTAATACAGGGTCGTAAGGAGAGGAATGCCACTCAGGTTCCTCTGCCGGGACTCCGTCATAGTGCCCGTAAATTAATACCGTCTTATTGGCTCTGCTTGAAGTTAGTTCCCCATAGACAAGCGGGCGTCCCTGTGGTGTAGTCCATAACTCTGTTGCAATTCCCCTCCTTTCCATCATCTTTTTTAATACTGCCGCATTCTCCTGAATTTGCTTAGGTTTAAACACATTGTTGGGAATCTTAATGAACTCGATTAATTCAGTTAATATTTTCTCATTATTTCCCACTCTAAAATCTCGCAATCTCTCTATCAGTTTAGACATGAAATCTACTCCTTATCACTTGAAAAATGGGAACCTGCTTGGAAAAGAATTTTGTCGAGCACAGACTGAACTTCACAACCATGGTTGAAAGTCACTATTTCAGATGCCTCACGTTTTATAGCTTTTACTAAGTCACAAATGAAGTTTTGTAAATGATTTTCGGCAGGCAATTCTGCCCTTATTGGTTCTTTTCCTCTTCTAGAAACCAATAATTCCATCCAGTCATTTAGTGACAAAAATCCTTCTGTCCCAAAAAGTTCAAACCGAATTTTCTCCTTCACCCCAATGCCCGACAGTCCATTTATTAAAACCGAGGTTCCGTCTTCAAGCTTTGCAGTCACCAAAGCGCCGGTTTCACAGAGGAGTTGATCGGAAGGATATTCTAAAATGGACTGAATACCATGCAATTTGCCAAATAGCTGCTGTATCATCTGAATGTAGTGAGGAAATACTTCCCTGACAAATCCCCCCTGGCTACGGGAAGTGATCCAGCTATTGTGCTGCCAAGGACGCGGCCACTCTTCAAATTGGCAATGCACCTCAATTCGCCGCAGCTTCCCTAGGAATCCTGCTTCCTTATACTGCATTAATTTTTTAAATGCTGGACGGTATATGGTCGGGAAATTTACCGCATGTATAAGATTCCTTTTTACCGCCTCATCCATCATTATTTTTGCTTCTTCTAAGGAATTTGCAAGTGGCTTTTCACATAAAACATGCTTATTATGATTTAATGCTTCTAAAGTTAACGGATAATGAAAGTTTGGCGGCACGGCTACGTAGATTAAATCTATTTGATCATCAGACACTAACTCTTTTGAATTTTTATATGGGGTTATATTGTATTTCGCGGCTACATGATGGAGCCTTTCTAAATTCCCATCTGTGACTCCCGCTACTATTGTTTCAGAATGTTCCTGAAAAGCCTTAAGCATCGTTTCTCCCACTGCACCTGCTCCAATAATCCCTACCTTAATATCACCCATTACTATCTCTCCTTTTAAATATCGTTAAGAAAAGGATAACTTCAGATAGAAGACGTAAAAAGGGAAGAAATAATTTATTCTTTTCCAGTTTTCCTTCTTAACAAATAAAAAGCTGTCCCCTCTATAAGTTTGGGACAGCTTTCTAAATTATTTATAATCTTAATTTCTATACTTCTAAAGATTGGCCTTCCTCCACAATATGATACAGAAGGTGGGCTAGATGGTGAACTGGTCCGTATGCTTCATCTTCCTCTTCACTTACTTCCTCATTGAACTCAAGATCATTTAAATATAATGCCATGAATTCATAGTAATCCTTCATTTGAAAGGAGTAACAGGCACTCGGATCATCATTGCCTTCCTCGTATTGAATTATCAGGTGGGAAACGTCCCCGTCTGCATCCTCTGCATCAAAAAAAACAAAAAAGCCGATATTCGTGTCCAGGTCAAACAGATGTCTTGTTCCGCCCTCAGTGGCTTTTTCAAAATCAGCCTCATTTAACTTCTGAATTTGCATGGAATCCACATTATCCTCCTGGTGAAACCCGACTACAAAAGATTTCATACTATCATCTCCTCATTCATATTTAAAACAACTAAACTTAATATACCCTTATTTGCCATTTATAACGTTCGACATATAAAACAATCTGTTCTATTCCGGTAAACACAGCAGGCTGCCGATTGCCGGCAGCCTGCTTCACAGTTAATTCCACTATATCCGTTGTTCCATCCCAACATGGACTTAATCGACTAGAGATGCTGAGGAAGTAGCAGCTTTTGTTTCTAAAGTACGCGGGCTCGCCTTGCCTTTAATGGCGAGTGAAACGAAAATGGCCAGTACGGCAAACGTGAATGCAACAATATAACCGTGATTGATGGCTGTTCCCAACGAATCCTGCAGTGTGTGAATCCAAGGAGCAGGAAGTGAATCTTTGGCATTCATAATCAGCTGGGGATTCGCAAGAGAATCTACTTTATCAGCAGGAATATGGGCTTCAGCCGCATTTTTTTGAAGAATGGCTTTAAATTGGTTGTTTACTACAGTCGCAGTAATCGATGTTCCAACCACAGCGCCGATATTCCGCCAAAACCCACCTAAAGAAGAAGAAAGTCCAACATATTCTTCGCTTACGTTTTGAGCGATACCCATTTGAGACATGCTCATCAAAGGCCCGATAGAGCAGACACCCATCACGATCATGACAGTAATCATATACAAGGAGCTGGCTGAATGGCTGGCTGTCATAAGGAAGTAAATCGCAACTGCACCAATTAAAGACGATCCGCCAAGCAAAGTGCGGTATGATAGCTTGAACATTAGCCCGCCAGCAAGACTTGCCCCGACCAAAAGTGAAAGCATTAAAGGCGTCAACATAGAGTTTGAGTTTTTGTGCCCCAAAACGGCAACGGAGAAAATAGGTATATAACTGATAGCCGAAAACATGACGACACCTTGAATAAAAGACAAGATACTGATTCCGCTGACGACAGAGTTTTTGTAGATGGCAAGCGGAAGGATTGGTTCTTTAACTTTCATTTCAACCATTAAAAACATACATATTCCTACCAGACTTAATGCAAAAAGCCCTAGAATTTGCCAGGAATTCCATGCATAATCTTTTCCTCCCCACGTTAAGCCCAGCATTAGTGAGACCGTGGAGAAAACCAGTAACAAAGTACCAAGATAATCGATCGAAGGCTTTTTGGATGCTTTAGACTCTTTAACGGCGAACAAGAGAAGCAGGAACGATACTATACCGAATGGAACATTGACATAGAAGCACCAGCGCCAGCTGAAATGAGATGTAATGAATGTTCCCAGCTGAGGACCCAAAACTGAGGAAATCCCAAAAATGCCAGCGAACACACCTGTCAGCTTTGCTGCTTGCTTTTGATCTGGAAAGGCAGCGTAGATAATAGAAAAACTAATCGGGAATAAAGCTCCTGAGCCGATTCCCTGAACCGCTCTAAATCCAATCAATTCTGCCATGCTTTGGGCCTGACCGCACAACGCCGATCCAATGAGAAAAAATGCAATTCCGATGAGATAAAAGAGCTTTCGTCCCAAAATATCCGATAACTTTCCAAAAATCAGCATAGTGCTTGTTGAGGCAAGCATATAGGAGGTGAACACCCAGCTCATGGAATCAAAACCGCTTAAATCTTTAATAACACTGCTAATACAAGCTGAAACGATTGTATTGTCTAGTGCGGCCATCAAAAGTCCCATGGCCATTGCAAAAACTAAAATTGTACTTTTTGCTTTAAATGGACTACTCATATTATTTACTCCCCTCAAAAATCCCGTAAAATAATTTCCTTTTCGTCTCCTCAATTACTTGATCCTGACTTTGCCCCTTGGCAATGGATGGGTTGCTTGCAATAAGGTGTGATATTGTCAAAACTCCGCTTGTGAATAACAGAGCCTGAAGCATAGGGTTTCCTTTCTGAATTTCCCCTCTGTCCATTGCGGAAGCAAATCTTTCGACCATCGGGCGGGTAAATTGATTAAAGAACGTTTGCTGCATTTCCAAGGCGTTTTCAGGAAACACATGGCTCAAATCCTCAGGTATCATTTTGTAAACCAATGGATATACCGGCCTTTCAAAAGCGGCTGATATCAGAAAACTACTGAAAGATTCGAGCGCTTCCTCCAGGCTTTTTTCTTCCGCAACGAGCGCTTTAGAGCTTTGGGCTGCTTGATCCATTAGCTCCTTAAACACATATTGAAACAGGTCGGTTTTACTTTTGAAGTAGTAATATAGCAATCCTTTTGCAAGTCCTGCCTCTTTTGCAATTTCGTCCATCTGTGTGCCTAAAAATCCCTTTGAGGCGTATACTCGAATCGTCGCATTTTTAATACCGTTAATCCGTTCATCACGAATTTTTTGATTTTCTTCTTTTGACCTTGGCATTTTCTTTCCCTCTTTTTTTGACTTAACTTTAAGTCAATATTAAAACACACCTTACCAACTGTCAATATATCCCTTGGATATTTTTACATAAATTTCCCCTCACAAAAAAGAAAAAGCAGGATTCTCCATGAACCCTGCCCCTTAAAATTTATTTCTTTTTCAAATTAACCGCTGCTGCTAATTGTCTTGCTGCTTCAAATGGAGATTCAGCCTGGCTGATGGCAGTGATAACCGAAGCACCATCCGCGCCTGCTTCCATCACCACTGACGCATTCTCCGCAGTAATACCGCCGATGCCCACAATTGGCACGGTTATTCCTTCACTTCTTAACAACTCAATCAATGCCGTGCCTGCGGCTTCCTTTGCATCTTCCTTTGTTGATGTAGTGAAAATGGGACCGATCCCAAAATAATCTGCCCCTTCGGCTATGGCACGGTTTGCTTCTTCAAGTGTATGAACCGATACTCCCAGTAGTTTATCACCGATTTTCTCCCGCACACTTGCTGCCGATTCATCCTCCTGGCCAATGTGAACTCCGTCAGCGTCCAAATCGAGTGCAAGCTGGATATCATCGTTTATAATAAATGGGACATCATAATTCCTACACAAGGCCTGTATGCTTTTTGCCAGCTCAATCTTTTTTTCTCCCAAAAGTGCTCCTGTACCTTTTTCCCGGAATTGAAATAAACTGACTCCGCCTTCAAGCGCTTCCCTGACTACCGATAGTGGATCACCCAGACAGTTATTGCTTCCCATAATAAAATAAACCTTTAACCAATTTCGAATTTGATCATCCGTCACTTTTCCCAATTTTCTCACCTGCTTCCTTCCATCCGGAAGGCCCAGTGATTTGTCGGCCCATGCCCATTTCCAAGTCCCAGGTCATAGCGGATGGCCGCTTCAATGAAACGCTTTGCTGTCTGGACTGCTTCTTTCACCGATTTTCCTTTTGCCAATTCTGCCGTAATTGCAGCTGCAAACGTACATCCCGTCCCGTGGGTATTTTTCGTTTGCATTCGTTTTCCGGTAAAAAAAGAAAATTCCTTCCCGTCAAATAGCAGATCCACCGCATCCTTTTCATCGTCATGCCCGCCTTTGATGACGACATTCCTTGCACCCAATTCGATAATTCTCTCGGCAGCATGCTTGCGTTCTTCCATGCTTTGAATCGAAATGCCTGTCATCACCTCCGCTTCAGGGATGTTTGGCGTAACTACCATTGCCAAAGGAATTAAGTAGTTCTTAAGGGCGCTGACTGCTTCAGTTTGCAAAAGGGAAGCACCGCCCTTGGCAATCATAACCGGATCAACGACAAGATTATTCCATCCATACTCTTCTATTTTTTCAGCAACAGCTTGAATAATCTCACTGCTGAAAAGCATTCCGGTTTTTACCGCGTCCGTTCCAAGATCCGAACCAATCGAATCAATTTGCTGTTTGACTGCTTCAACGGTTAACGGATAAACTCCCTGAACTCCTAACGTATTTTGGGCAGTAACAGCGGTAAGAGCGGACATACCGAAAACTCCAAGCTCCTGAAACGTTTTTAAATCAGCTTGGATTCCCGCTCCACCGCCGCTGTCAGAGCCTGCGATTGTTAAAGCTTTTGATACCTTTCTCATACTGCCGCCCCCTTTATACGCACTCGATGCTAGCGAACTGGATAACATCCTCATTCTTTATTTTAGAAAGCTCATTTAAAAATTGGATTTGAAAACTGCCAGGCCTCTTTCTCCTGCTTTTTTGGCTGCGATTTCTGCCGCCACTCCATAACTGGCAAGCGCAGCTGAAGCAGCCAGCTTCAAGTCCTTTTCCACGGCTGTAAAAGCACCGATTACAGAAGTCAGCAGGCAGCCTGTTCCAGTCACCTTTGTTAAAATAGGATGGCCATTTCTTATGATAATAGTAGCGTTTCCGTCAGAAACGATATCTCTCCTTCCCCGTAATAACGACTGTTGTATCGAACTGGTGGGCTGCTTTCACTGCCAGAGCCATAACATCCCCGTTTCCTTCTCCTGCGTCAACGCCTTTAATCGTCCATGCTTCACCTGCCACATTCGCAATTTCAGCGGCATTCCCTCTAATAATCGAGACATTGACCTCAGTCATGATTTTACGAGATGTTTCTGTCCTGAATGAAGTAGCACCCGCGCCAACCGGATCAAAGATAACAGGTACTCCGTGCTCGTTCGCCGATTTTCCTGCTATTATCATGGCATCTATACCTTCCTGGGTAAGTGTGCCAATATTCAGCACAAGCGCCCCTGCAATTTTTGCCATGTCCGCAACTTCTTCCCTTGCATAGGCCATTACAGGTGAAGCCCCCAGAGCCAGCAGCCCATTTGCCGTAAAATTGGTTACAACCACATTTGTTATATTATGTACTAAAGGATTTACCTCTCTTACACGATCGAGTAATTCCGCCATTTTCATATTATTCATTATTAAATCTTCCCTTCTATTGATATTCTTCCTTTTTAAGAACAAAAGGCGCAAGCGCCCTGGTTAGCCCCGACAGGCATAAGACGAATCACGCAGTCATCCTCGGAAAAGCTATCGCTTTTCCTTCGTGCGATGTGTATGCTTTCGAAGTGTTCCTTGTCCTGATTTCTGGAGTGATTTGGCTTATGACCCCGAGGGGCTGGGTGCTGAAGCTAGATTAATACAACTTGTAGAAGTTATTCACATCTTTTAATTTTATAATTTCCTTGACGATGAAAAAAGACACCTTGCACAGGGCAAAGTGTCTTGAATAGACAGATAAAAATATTTTCAAAACAACGAAAATATCAGCATCGCTTCTCCCTGCGCTGGCATTACCCAACAGGTTCATACGGTCTGCGGCAGGTTAGCCACACTCTCAGCCTGCATCCGCAGGCTCCCGATAAATATTGAATTCGATAAAAGTGTACTCCTGTCATAATAGAAAAGCAAGAGTAAAACATTCTTTAAACTCATAAAAACAATCCCCCTGGAATAAATTCCTGAGGGATTGTTGGGAAATTTTTTATTAAACCGGAGGCTGGATTGGGTTGGCCATCCGGCGTATCTGTGGATGTGTCAGCTACCTGTTTTGCAGGGACTGCATCCCCCCCGAATGAAAAAACTCCTAATGCAAAAACAGACATGGTAATAAGCAGCATTTTCTTCATGTTATCTTCCTCCTTTTAACTGATTTTATTTAAATATTTAACTGCTTTTTGATACACTCCAAGCTGTTTATAATGCTCTGAAAGCAGTTTATAAAAACGCATAATATCTTCCTTGTTCCCGTTGCTATCTTCCAGGAAGGGAATTACTTTATCCTCTAGGAAGGAAATTGATTTTTCAGGAGCTTCAAGATAAACAAGATGAAATTCAGCAAGTAAGAAGTATTTCTTCACTCCGAACTCTTTTGACAAGGAGGAAAGCTTGCAAAAACACTCCTTGGCTGTTTCAAAATTATTATTTGCAAAGTGGATTTCTCCAATTGAATACAAGGTAACTAGATAATGAAATGTAATCCCTGTTTGGAGTGACAGACTCTTATCATAGAATTCCAACGCTTCGGCTTCATTCCGCTTTTTTTGATGCAAAAAGCCAATATTATGGTAAACGAGCGGAAGCAGTTCTGTTTCCTGCATGAATTCTGCATTTCTTTTCAGATGTTCAAAGCAAGCCATCGCTTCTTCATAAATCTCTGAATGGGTATAATTGATCCCTAGCAGCATCAGAGTGTGCAGAATCCTCTTGAAATTATGCTGGTCCATATAGGATTGAAGCGCCATTTTTCCAAAATGAACAGCATACCCAGCCTGGTCCAGGGCACTTTTTATCAGCGCACGATGATATAGCACTTCACCAGAACTAAATTCATGGTTTGGATTCAGATCAAGCTTATCCATCGCCTCATCCGCTCTTTTGTAATCGCCCTTCATAATTAACCATATCGCATTATAGTAATCGAATAAATACCTTTCATGTTGGGAAAAATTTTTCTTCTGTTTGTTTAATAAGTTCTTTTTCTCTCCTGCCTCGTCTAATTTTCCGGTGAAAAGCAGGTATCTGTATTTGTATAGCTCGTATGTATAAATATATGCGGAGAAAGGAATGATCCCGTCCATCTCTTTTAATTGGATGAATATTTCTTCCGCTTCCCTTTGAAGATAATATTGAATCTTTTCCAAAAGGGCTTTTAGAAGTATCCGAATATGTGCCTCTTTTTCCGAAATCTCCTTCATGTCTATTTGAAGGCGGTCCAATAGCAATTGGATTGTTTCCTCATTGGCTTCCTTGCTGTTATTCTCAATTTTGCTTAAATGGGGCACGGAGCAAATTCCTTCGGCAAGCTGCTTTTGTGTCATGTCCTTTTGAGTTCTGTAATACTTGATCAATGGACCAAATTCCATAGACTCACCAACCATTTTTCTATTACTCTATCACCATTTTG
>NZ_CP133267.1:2195000-2257500 GCF_030915465.1 Neobacillus sp. PS3-34 | reverse complement strand
GATCACAATAATAAACCTTTATATAATGCACTTATTAAACATAAAGAAAAGAACCCCATCTCCTTTCATGTTCCAGGTCATAAATACGGAAATGTTTTTGACTCTGAAGGGTTAAACGAATTTCGGCATATATTGAATATTGATGCGACGGAATTGTCAGGGCTGGATGATCTGCATTCACCGGAGGAAGCGATTTTGGAAGCAGAAATGATGCTGGCTGAATTATATGGGGTGAAGAAAAGTTATTTTCTCGTTAATGGATCGACGGCAGGGAATCTGGCCATGGTGATGGCGGCATGTGAAGAAAATGATACGGTTCTTGTTCAAAGGAACTGCCATAAGTCGGTTTTAAATGCGCTAAAGCTTGCGAAGGTGAAGCCTGTCTTTTTGAGCCCTGAGTATGACTGGGAGTGGAAGGTAGCCGGAGGGGTTGCTAAAGAAACCGTCATAAAGGCAATGGAATTGTATCCTGATACAAGGGCGATCATTTTAACGTATCCCAATTATTATGGACTGGGCTATGACCTCGCTGGGATTATCGATCTTGCACATCGGAGTCGAATTCCTGTGCTGGTAGATGAAGCGCATGGAGCTCATTTTATCCTGGGAAGCCCTTTTCCTGATTCTGCTGTAAATCTTGGGGCAGATATTGTTGTCCAATCCGCCCATAAAACCTTGCCGGCAATGACGATGGGCTCTTATATTCATTTTAATAGTGAGATAGTGCCGGCAGATGCCCTGGAGGATTATTTGCAGGTGTTTCAGTCCAGCAGCCCATCCTACCCGATAATGGCTTCATTGGATATTGCAAGGAGTTACCTCGATACATATGAAAAGAGGGACTTGGATTATTTAATTGAAAACATTGCTTCTTTTAAGGCAGAATTGAAGCTTATACCACAAATTAATGTGCTGGAGTATCAAGGCCAACAAGGTGATCCATTAAAAATGACCATCCAGACGGCAAGCAAGGCTGGCGGATTTAAAATACAAAAGCTGCTGGAGAAGGAAGGAATCTTTACTGAATTGGCAGATCCTTATAATGTGTTATTTATTTTCCCTCTCTTAAAAGAAAATGAAGAATTCCCTTGGAAAGAAGCAGCTGGAAAAATAAAAAAGGCATTGAAGGGATACCCGCTCGCAAAAAGTGAGAAAGTGGCCAAGCATAAAGAAATAAAGATAGCGGAGTTAGCCATACCTTATAAATCAATGAAACAGCTTCATGTAACGGATGTTCCCCTTACCGAAGCAGAGGGAAGGGTTTCTGCAGAAATGCTTATTCCCTATCCCCCAGGTATCCCATTGCTGTTAACAGGGGAAAAAATATCAGGTGAAATGATTGAACATTTATATGAGCTTTTAGAGCATGGCGCAAGGTTTCAAGGTGGTACACTCCTTGACCAAGGATTGATAAAAGTTTTTAAATAATATTCTGTTGCATCTTATCAGATTGGCACATAGAGGTTCTGGAGGTTTAATTTTTATGAAAAATGGAATTTTTATTACGATTGAAGGGCTGAGGGAGCGGGAAAGTCGACTGTAATCGAAATGCTCCTACAGCAGCTGGAAGAGGAAGGGTATCCTGCACTGCTTACAAGGGAGCCTGGCGGCATCGATATAGCAGAACAAATTAGAAAGGTAATTCTTAATCCGGAAAATACAGCGATGGACGCTCGGACAGAAGCATTGTTATATGCCGCAGCCAGAAGGCAGCACCTTGCAGAAAAGGTAATGCCGGCTTTAGAAGAAGGGAAAATTGTTCTTTGTGACAGGTTTGTTGACAGTTCTCTGGCGCTACAAGGCAGTGCCCGCGGTTTAGGGATTGATGAGGTATTCAAAATCAACCAATTTGCTATTGAGCAGATGATGCCTGATGTTACGCTATACTTTGATATTGAACCGGAAGAAGGATTAAGGCGAATTAACAGCCATAAAGGAAGAGAAATTAATCGCCTTGACTTAGAAACACTCGAATTTCATCAAAAGGTAAGAGAAGGATATTATATTTTAATGGATCGCTTCCCTGAAAGATTCATTAAAATAGATGCATCTGCACCAGTAGGGGTTGTAATGAGGTCAGCCGCTGAAAAGCTAAAAGAAAGAATAAATAGTTTAAAGAAATAACACAAAAATCCAAAAGCCTTAAAAATAGGGCTTTTTTTATTTAAACTGGCTTGGATTACAGGAAATATGGGTAAAAGTAAAGATTCTTATACGTGCAGAATGTATGGATATAAATTCTGATTAGCTAAAAAATAAGGTTCCTGAAAATTTCCATTTTGATTAGCCATGTATGGAGCATCAATACCTGTTATAATAATAGGAAGAAAAAGACGGGATAAAGAATAGGGAGGATCATATGAAATTAATATTAGCTGTTGTACAGGATCAGGATAGCAATCGTTTATCAACTGCACTGATGGAACATAATTTCAGGTCAACCAAGCTTGCTTCTACTGGAGGGTTTTTGAAATCCGGGAATACGACATTTATGATTGGTACGGAGGATATTCGGGTTGATAAAGCACTGCAGGTTATAAAGGATAATTGCAAGTCACGTGATCAATTAGTGGCGCCTGTTTCTCCTATGGGAGGAAATGCTGATTCCTATGTTCCATACCCTGTTGAAGTTGAAGTAGGCGGAGCAACAGTATTTGTACTGCCTATAGAAAGCTTTTTACAGTTTTAATCGACTAGGAAGGAGTAGGATCTTCCCTCAAATAGGATTTTGTAAAATAAAACACGATATTAAAGTTTTTCAAATGAAACCGTTGATTTTGGCATGGGGTTAAAGAAGCAGTCCCATGCCAAAATCAAATTGGACAGAGAAGACCGCTTAAAAATTAATGCAATCTATATACGTAAGAGAGTGATAGTCTTGGTTAAGACGTGGGAACAGTTAGAGGAGCTGCAGCCGGTGGTTCTGAAAATGATGAAAAACAGCATGCAAAAGAACCGGGTCGCCCATGCCTATTTATTGGAGGGCATGAGAGGAACGGGAAAAAAGATGTCGGCCTCCTGCTTGCACGCGCTTTATTCTGTGAAGCGCCTCTAGAAGGCTATATACCATGTGAGTCGTGCAGCAATTGCCGAAGAATCCAAAATGGGAATCACCCCGATATCCATCTCGTCGAACCCGATGGATTATCGATCAAAAAACAACAAATTAAAGATCTTCAGGAGGAATTTTCAAAAAAAGCAGTTGAGTCCTCAAGAAAGATTTATATCATCGTCCATGCTGATAAAATGTCGAATGGAGCGTCGAACAGTCTCTTGAAATTTTTGGAAGAACCAAGTGCCCAGACAGTCGCCTTACTGTTAACAGAACAGTATCAGCAAATTTTGCCGACGATTATTTCCAGATGCCAAATATTATCTTTTAAGCCTTTACCCGCTTTTGCAATGGTTAAACAGCTATCAGAAAACGGCGTGGATTTACAAAATGCACCCCTGTTGGCGCAATTGACGAACAATTTAGATGAGGCAATTGCATTAAATGTCGATGATTGGTTTGCACAAGCTCAAAAAATAGTGGTAAAATTATATGAGGTGTTGAAAAAAAATCCGCTTGAAGCAATGGTCACCCTTCAAGGGGAATGGTTTTCACATTTTAAAGAGAAAGAACAAATAGATCGCGGTTTAGATCTTTTACTTCTTATTTTTAAGGATTTACTATATATACAGCTAGACAGGCAGGAACAAATTGTTTTTAAAAAAGAAAGTGATCGTTTAAAGCAATTTGCCCTGCACACATCAGGACGGCGCATATCCGAGCAAATGACTGCCATTCTAGACGCAAAAAGGAAGCTGCAGGCCAATATGAATCCTCAGCTGTTGATGGAACAGCTTGTGTTAAAATTGCAGGAGGGATCTTCATTTGTATGATGTTGTAGGAGTACGCTTCAAAAAAGCGGGTAAAATCTATTATTTTGATCCCGGAGATCTCTCAATTGATAAAGACGACTTTGTGATAGTGGAAACGGTTCGCGGTGTGGAGTACGGAAAGGTTGTAGTTCCCCGCAAACAAGTTGATGAGCATGATGTTGTGCTTCCATTAAAGAAAGTGGTTCGAATTGCGGATCAAAAGGATCGTATGCTTGTCGAAGAAAATAGGCAGGCAGCCCAGGAAGCCTATGAGGTTTGCTGTGATAAAGTCAACGAGCATGACTTGGATATGAAACTAGTCGATGTCGAATATACATTTGACAGAAATAAAGTCATTTTTTATTTTACCGCCGATGGCAGAGTGGATTTTCGTGAGCTTGTAAAGGATTTAGCTGCGATCTTCCGCACGCGGATTGAACTTCGCCAGATTGGTGTCAGGGATGAAGCTAAAATGCTTGGCGGTATACGCCATGTCGCCGCATGCTTTGCTGTTCCACATTTTTAGGTGACTTTGATCCTGTCTCCATTAAAATGGCGAAGGATCAAAACCTTTCTTTAAATCCTACTAAAATTTCCGGTCTTTGCGGAAGGCTTATGTGTTGTTTAAAATATGAAAATGATGAATATGAGTCAGCGAAGGAACAGCTTCCTGATTTGGGTGAAATCATTTCAACCCCTATGGGCGAGGGAAAAGTAGTCGGATTAAATATTTTAGAGCGGGTGCTCCAGGTGGAAATAAAAGAACAGGAACGTGTTCTGGAATATACACTTGATGAAATTCTTAAAGAAAGTGCCTTTTCTATACAATCCACAGATTAATGAGGTGGAATACGTGGATAAGAAAGAGATTTTTGAATCAGTCAGTAATATGGAAACACAAATTGGCCATCTTTACCGTCAACTCGGTGAGTTAAAGCAGCATTTAGCGGAGATACTAGAGGAAAATCATGCTTTTAAGCTTGAAAATGAGCTTTTAAGGCGCCGTCTGGAAACAACTACAGAACAGGGAAAAATAGTACCGAAGGATAAGCGGAAAAGGACAAGCCAGGCAGGGCCGCTGATGAGAAATCAATCGATATCGGCGAGGGTTACGATAACCTTGCGCGACTTTATCAAGAAGGATTTCACATATGCAATCTGCATTTCGGAAGCCTGCGAAAAGAAGGCGACTGTTTATTCTGTTTATCCTTTCTGAATAAGAAATAAACTGAAGCCTTCCATCTGGAAGGCTATTTTTCATACCATCCATGGAGGACATAAAATGGTTAATTTAAAAGACGATGAGCGGTTGGATTATTTGTTGGCAGAGGAGCTGCGTATCATTCAAAGCCCTTCAGTATT
This sequence comes from Neobacillus sp. PS3-34, assembly GCF_030915465.1. GTDB lineage: Bacteria > Bacillota > Bacilli > Bacillales > Cytobacillaceae > Neobacillus_A. Next base: position 2,252,274 of record NZ_CP133267.1, on the reverse strand, counting down.
TTCCTTTTCTCTAGATGCCGTGCTACTGGCGAGATTTGTCTACGTACCTATACAAAAAGGGAATTTGATTGATTTATGCAGTGGCAATGGGGTTATTCCGCTTTTTTTAAGCGCGCGTACGAAAGGAAACATTACAGGAGTGGAGATTCAGGAACGGTTATATGACATGGCCATCAGAAGCATCGAATACAACGGGCTCGGTGACCGGCTCCATATGATTCATGATGATATAAAAAAAATGCCGGAAACGCTGGGGTATGGGAAATTTGATGTCGTGACATGCAATCCTCCCTACTTTATTACCCCTTCAAATGAAGAAATCAATCTAAATGAGCACTTGGCGATTGCCCGCCATGAAATCCTTTGTACGCTCGAGGATGCGGTCCGGGTGTCAAGCCAGCTGGTTCGGGCAGGCGGCAAGGTTGCTTTCGTGCACCGACCAGGAAGGTTAATTGATATTATTTCGCTTATGCGGCAATACAGGCTTGAGCCGAAGAGGATCCAGCTTGTTTACCCTAAGGCGGGCAAGGAAGCGAATACACTTTTAATTGAAGCAATTAAAGACGGGAGCCCTGATCTGAAGATTTTACCTCCGCTTATCGTATATAATGATAAGAATGAATATACTCCGGAAATTAGAGAGATTTTATATGGAGAATCATGAACATTATTTTTATGTATTGACCTGCCGGGATGGGAGTTATTATGGAGGATATACGAATAACCTTGAACGCCGGATTAAGCACCATAATGATGGCAAAGGAGCCAAGTATACAAGAGGCAGAGGCCCAGTGAGGCTGACCTACTTCGAGTGTTTTAAGGATAAGGGAGAGGCGCTTAGGGCGGAATATCAATTCAAGCGCTTATCTAGGCAGCAGAAAGAGTTATTTTTAATGAAAGAAACGGGTGGTAATGATGTGGCAGCAGAAAAGCTTTGAAAATGAGGAACATAAGGGAATATTATACCTGGTCCCTACTCCGATCGGGAATTTGGAGGATATGAGTTTCCGGGCTGTAAGGATTTTAAAAAGGCCGATTATATTGCGGCAGAAGATACACGCAACACGAAAAAGCTATGCCATTTTTACGATATCCACACGCCTCTTATCAGTTACCATGAACATAATAAGTCTGTGAGTGGAGAAAAGCTAATTGAAAAATTGAGGGACGGGGCAAAAATTGCCCTTGTAAGTGATGCAGGCATGCCGGCGATATCGGATCCTGGATATGAATTGGCGAGCAGCGCAATTGAAGAAAGTATTGCTGTTGTGCCGCTCCCAGGGGCTAACGCAGCCCTCACCTCATTAATAGCTTCCGGACTCCCGAGCCAGCCCTTCTATTTCTATGGATTTCTTAACCGCCAAAAGAAAGAGAAAAGAAAAGAACTTGAGGAATTAAAGAAGCAGACCGCGACGCTCATTTTCTATGAATCTCCTCACCGTTTAAAGGATACTTTTGCGATAATGCTGGAGGTGCTTGGAAACCGAAGGATTTCAGTGTGCAGGGAACTAACGAAGAAATATGAAGAATTCATTCGAGGCAGCTTGAAGGAAATTAAAGATTGGTCAGAAATTGATGAAATCAGGGGAGAATTTTGCCTGATTGTTGAAGGAACGGATGAAATAGAGGAAGAGGAAAATACCTGGTGGGAGAATTTTTCGATTGAGGAGCATGTGAATCACTATATCTCACTGAAAAAAGTTACTGCCAAGGAGGCCATTAAACAAACCGCAAAGGATCGGGCCTAAATAAAAGGGATGTTTACCAGGCATACCATATTGATTCTGAAAATGAATAAAAGCTTCTCCTGTGATGGGAGAAGCTTTTTATGTTAAAAAATTATTTTGCTAATTCAAAAGTGTTTTGAATTTCTTTTAATAGCTGCTCTGCACCCTCACGGCTAAGGATTAACTTGCCGTCAGCTAGAGTGATGTTGTCATCGGAAACTTCACCAGTAACCTGGCAAGTCATATTTGGCTTGTATTTCTTTAGGATAATGCGCTCGTCATCCACATAGATTTCAAGAGCATCCTTTTCAGCGATACCAAGTGTACGTCTTAATTCAATCGGAATTACCACACGGCCTAACTCATCAACTTTACGAACGATACCAGTAGATTTCATATTATTAATCTCCTCTCAATGATAAACATTTTCTCTATGTTTTTATTCGTCATTATTCGACATATTTTTCAACAACTTAATAATACCAGCCATTCCCAAAAACGTCAATTAGTTTATGAGGAAAAGTAATAGAAATTTTTGGGATGGGCATTGAGGCTTATTAAGATAGGATTTTTTAAAAAATCACTAACAATTTTTAACATTAAAAATGGAAATTGAATAATAATGAAGAATTTTATAAAAAAATATTTTCGACATTTTCCGACAATATTCCTCAAGGATTTTTTGTCGATGTAATAATATTCGCAGCGAGTTGTTTATTTATAGGGATAGAAAAAAATATTTTTTTAAATTGATGTCATTAGACAAGGTTGGCTTATTGCACAAATGGCTGATTTTAGGTATATTTTGTTGATATAATAGCTACAGTTGAGGCAATACTGGTAACGTTTGGTCGTTACAAAAAATAAGGAGGGATTTTTCCATGGAGGAGAAGTTAAAAACTTTTTATATTACCACTCCGATTTACTACCCAAGCGGAAATTTACATATAGGGCATGCATATACAACCGTAGCTGGGGATGCAATGGCACGTTATAAACGGATGCGCGGGTTTGATGTTATGTATTTGACAGGTACCGATGAACATGGGCAAAAAATTCAACGCAAAGCGGAAGAAAAAGGAGTTACTCCTCAGCAATATGTCGATGATATTGTAAGCGGCATCCAGGATCTGTGGAAAAAACTAGATATTTCATATGATGACTTTATCCGTACAACCCAGGACAGGCATAAGCAGATTGTAGAAAAAATCTTCGCAAGGCTGCTGGAACAGGGCGACATTTACATGGATCAATATGAGGGGTGGTACTGTACTCCTTGTGAATCCTTCTTTACAGACCGCCAGCTTGTTGAGGGAAATTGCCCGGATTGCGGAAGGCCTGTCGAAAAAGTAAAAGAAGAATCCTACTTTTTTAGAATGAGTAAATATGCGGATCGTCTTCTTCAATTCTATGAGGAAAATCCGGAGTTTATCCAGCCGGAGTCACGTAAGAATGAAATGATCAATAACTTCATTAAACCTGGTCTGGAGGATTTAGCTGTTTCGAGAACAACGTTTGACTGGGGAGTTAAGGTTCCGGGAAACCCTAAGCATGTTGTATATGTATGGATTGACGCTTTATCAAATTATATTACAGCGTTGGGCTACGGTACTGAAAATGATGCGAAATACCTGAAATACTGGCCGGCTGATGTCCATTTGGTTGGAAAAGAGATAGTCCGTTTCCACACTATTTACTGGCCGATTATGTTAATGGCTCTGGATCTTCCGCTACCCAAAAAGGTATTTGCCCATGGGTGGCTGTTGATGAAGGACGGAAAAATGTCCAAATCAAAAGGTAATGTGGTTGACCCGGTTACATTGATTGACCGCTATGGCTTGGATGCACTAAGGTATTATCTGTTAAGAGAAGTTCCGTTCGGGTCGGATGGAGTTTTTACACCTGAAGGCTTTGTTGAGCGCATCAATTTTGATTTGGCGAATGACTTAGGGAACCTTTTAAATAGAACAGTCGCAATGATTGAAAAATATTTTGGCGGAGAAATACCTGCATATAAAGGGTCTGTCGGTGAATTTGATTCTTCATTGCTGGAAATGAACAAGGAAACAGCTGAGAAGTACGAAGAAGCAATGGAGAAGATGGAATTTTCGGTGGCGTTGACGGCGGTTTGGCAGTTAATCAGCCGTACGAATAAATATATTGACGAAACACAGCCGTGGAATTTGGCGAAGAATGAGGAAAGTAAGCCATTATTGGAAAGCGTGATGGCTCATTTAGCCGAATCTTTACGAAGGACAGCTATCATGCTACAACCATTTTTAACACGTACTCCTGGGGAAATCTTCAGACAACTGGGCATCCAGAGTGAGGAAGCAAAAGCGTGGAATAGCCTTGCTGAATTTTCTGCCATCCCAGCCGGAACCAAGGTTGAAAAGGGCGATCCTATTTTCCCTCGCCTTGAAATTGCCGATGAGGTGGAGTTTATTAAAACGGAGATGCAAGGCGCAGCACCAGCCCCGGTGCCAGAAGTAAAGGCTATTGAGAAGCCGGAAGTTGAAGAGATTTCCATTGATGATTTCATGAAAATCGATTTGCGCGTTGCAACTGTCCTACAAGCGGAGCAAGTCAAAAAGGCCGATAAATTGCTAAAGCTTCAGCTTGATCTAGGCTATGAAAAACGCCAGGTTGTTTCTGGAATTGCACAATACTATAAGCCGGAAGAATTGGTCGGACGCAAGGTCATTTGTGTAACCAACCTGAAGCCAGTAAAACTCCGCGGTGAATTATCACAGGGAATGATATTGGCAGGTTCTGCGGATGGAGTCTTGTCTCTGACAGCAGTTGATGACAGCCTTCCAAACGGAGCGAAAGTGAAATAAGAAAGTGAACAGAAATGTTCCACGTGTAACAGCGGGGGACATTTCTTTTTTATCGTCTAGAAAATTATAAAATTAAATGATGTGGATACTTCTACAAGTTTTATTAATCTAGCTCCAGCACCCAGCCCCTCGGGGTCATAAGCCAAATCACTCCAGAAATCAGGATTTCCTGCGTGATTCGTCTTATGCCTGTCGGGGCTAACCAGGGCGCTTGCGCCTTTTGTTCTTGTAAGAGGTACAATCCATTTCTTTTCTAAAATATTGAAGAACTGTGTAAAATAAAAAAAGACAAGATTTGCAAAGGAGACGGAGCAATGTTATTTGATACTCACGTGCATTTAAATGCGGAACAGTATAATGAGGATTTGAAGGAAGTCATCTCCAGGGCGCAAAGTGAAGGTGTATCTGAAATGGTAGTGGTCGGTTTTGACCGTCCGACTATCAAGAAGGCAATGGAATTGGCGGAGGCCTATGATTTCTTATACGCCTGTGTAGGATGGCATCCGGTTGATGCGATAGATATGACAGAAGAAGATCTTCAGTGGATTGAGGACCTTTCCTCTCATCCTAAGGTGGTAGCGATTGGCGAGATGGGGTTGGATTATCATTGGGACAAATCACCAAAGGAGATTCAAAAGGAAGTGTTCCGCAAACAAATCAGGCTAGCGAAAAAGGTGAAGCTGCCGATTGTCATCCATAATCGGGATGCGACATCCGACATCGTAGAGATTTTAAAGGAAGAGAGAGCTGAAGAGGTAGGAGGAATCATGCATTGTTTCAGCGGAAGCGTGGAAACAGCGAAAGAATGTGTGGAAATGAATTTCTTAATTTCTTTGGGAGGCCCTGTTACGTTTAAAAATGCTAAAAAGCCCAAGGAAGTAGCTGAGGAAATACCTTTAGAGAAACTGCTGATTGAAACGGATTGTCCTTATTTAACCCCACACCCTTATCGGGGAAAAAGAAATGAGCCCGCATATGTAAAACTAGTAGCGGAGCAAATCGCAGAAATAAAAGGGTTACCGCTTGAGGAAGTTGCGAGGGTGACAACGAGCAATGCAAGAAAATTATTCGGCATAAAACGATAGGAAAGATTGTCGACAACAGGGGGAATTTGTCCTATTTTTTTCAGATAACTAAAAGTTCTACATGTCTCCTTTTCATCATAGGATAAACGTGTCGAGAAGTTTTCCTTTGCATTTTGTCCTTCTTTATGCATAATTAGGAATACATTCCAGCAAAGTGTAATGGTTGACAGTCGGCACCATAGTTCTTTATAATCACTCCAAGAAAAGGAGGCGTTTTTCATCGTAATCCAAGACATGAAAAACCTGTTTTCTACGTCTTTGAGTAAAAAGAAATTGGCCATCATTTTTGCTAGTTTCCTAGTTTTTGCAGTGTCTTTAGGAATTCTTTTTTATGAAGGATCGAAAAAGACGGTCGCATTGACTTTGAATGGCCAGGAAAAAGTCATCAAAACACATGCAGATACCATCCAAGAAATATTCGATGAACTTAATATACCCATTCACTCAGAAGACTACGTGTTTCCCACGGCAAGCAGCAGAGTAAAAAACAATTCAGAGATTGTCTGGAAACCAGCTAAACAGGTTCAAATTGTAAAAGGCAACGAGAAGAAAACGGTCTGGACAACAACCGATACGGTTGCTGAGCTCTTGAAAGAGCAGAATATTGTTCTAACCAAATATGACCACATTTCTCCAGGAACGCAGGAACCCATTAAAAGCAAGATGAATATTGCCATTAAAAATGCAATTTCTCTTACTTTGAAGGATGGCGGACATCAGAAACAGGTTTGGTCCACTTCGGCTACGGTCGCTGACTTTTTAACACAACAGGGTATTAAACTTAATAAATATGACCGAGTTGAACCGTCATTGACAGCAAAAATCAAAGAAAATGCTGTTATAAACGTTATTCGAGTAGAAAAAGTCACCGATGTAGTGGAAGAACCAGTTCAGTTTGCAGTTGTAACAAAGAAGGACGCAAAATTAGCAAAGGGAAAGCAGAAGGTTGTTTCTGAAGGGAAGCAAGGTCTCATTTCCAGGAATTTTGAAGTAATTCTTGAAAACGGCAAAATGATTTCGAGGAAACTGATTAGCGAGAAAAAGGTTAGAGAAAAGCAGGATAAAGTGGTGGCACTTGGAACAAGAGTACTCATTGCCCAGGTTTCCCGTGGAGAAAGCAGTGGAGGCAAAGAGTTTTATGTCAGCTCAACAGCCTATACAGCAAGCTGCAATGGCTGTTCAGGGCACACCGCTACAGGAATTAATCTGCATGCCAACCCGGATGCAAAAGTTATAGCTGTTGATCCGAGTGTCATTCCGCTTGGAACAAAGGTATATGTTGAGGGGTACGGTTACGCAGTTGCAGCAGATACGGGATCAGCAATTAATGGCTACAAGATAGATGTATTCTTTCCATCAAATTCTGAAGCCTTCCGCTGGGGCAACCGCAAAGTCAAAATTAAAATTCTAAAGTAGTACTGTAAATGCAGGGGAGATGCTCCTCTGCATTTTGCTTTTTGTATAAATTTCTTTATACTAACAGATAGCAGTTTTTATTTAATGTTATGTTCTTTATCATATATATAGACGAAATACATTACAAATATGTTTCAGATGTTTTTCAAAATATTAATTATTATTTTTTAGAGGGTAAAAGAGTTAAGGGCTTGCCCAAAGGTACTTGCGTTTTTCTTAATCTAGCTCCAGCGCCTACCCCCTCGAGGTCGCTTCGGTCCTTCCGATGAAGTCAAAGAACAACTTCACCTGCAGGCCCTCCAGCGCTTGTCGGGGGTGACCACTAAGGAAAGCTACTAAGAGCTTAAGCTTCGCAGGAACAAGCGGGATTTGCTTGTTCCGAAGTCGCTTGCGCTTTTTTTACCGGGAGGAAATCATGAAGATAAAAGAGATTATTGTGGTTGAAGGGAAAGATGATACAACCGCAATTAAAAGGGCTGTAGACGCCGATACGATTGAGACGAACGGTTCTGCCATAAATGATGAAACAATTGAAAAGATCAGGCTTGCCCAGCAAACCCGAGGGGTTATCGTTTTTACCGATCCTGATTTTCCAGGGGAAAAGATCCGTAAAACGATTGCGGAAAAAGTGCCGGGCTGCAAGCATGCTTTTATAGAGAAAGAAGATGCCATCGCCAAAAGAGGCAAAGGCCTTGGTGTGGAGCATGCCAGCACTCAATTGATCAGAGAGGCTTTAAAGGATGCACATTTAATGCATATGGACATTACGGAAGAAATCTCTCAGGAAGATTTAATGGTTGCTGGTCTTATCGGGGGAGAAGGATCGAAAGAAAGACGGACTAAACTTGGCCGGCTTTTAAAAATCGGCTATACAAATGGCAAGCAGCTGCATAAACGGCTGATGATGTTTCAGGTCAGCAAAGAGGATTTTGCAGAGGCCCTGGATGCCATACGTAAGGAGGAGCAGGATGCATAAAGATATTGCGACACCCGTAAGAACACGGCCATAATGGAAAAGTACGGATTTTCATTCAAGAAAAGCCTCGGGCAGAACTTTTTAATCGATACGAATATTTTAAAAAAAATTGTTGACGCTGCAGAACTGAGAGAAGATTCGGCTGCAATTGAAATAGGACCGGGAATTGGAGCGTTGACCGAGCAGCTTGCCCGCAATAGTAAGAAAGTGGTTGCCTTTGAAATTGATCAAAGACTTTTGCCTATCTTGGAAGATACACTCTCGCCATATCCTAATACAAAGATTATCCACTCGGATGTACTTAAAGCAGATGTCGGCCAAATCATGGAGGAAGAATTTGCTGATTGCAGCGATGTTATGGTCGTTGCCAATTTACCATACTATGTCACTACTCCAATTATCATGAAGCTGTTGGAAGAGCATCTTCCAATTCGCGGAATTGTGGTTATGCTGCAAAAGGAAGTTGCGGACAGAATTTCTGCCCGTCCCGGAACAAAGGAATACGGATCACTTTCGATTGCGATTCAGTATTATACTGAAGCTGAAACAGTAATGATTGTGCCGAAAACTGTTTTCGTACCACAGCCTAATGTCGACTCCGCTGTAATCAGGCTGACAAGGCGAGAAAACCCGCCTGTCACAGTAAAAAGCGAAGAATTCTTTTTCCAGGTGACAAGGTCAAGCTTTGCCCAGCGAAGAAAGACGTTGCTGAATAACCTAACAAGCCAATTACCTGAAGGAAAACAAAAAAAAGAAGAGATTTTACAAGCTCTCAGCATAAGCGGAATTGATCCTAGCAGACGTGGAGAAACACTGTCACTGGAGGAATTCGGCCGCCTGAGTGATGAACTATATACTTTCTTTCAAGAGACCTGATTTTCATCGGGTCTTTTTTTATAAGGTGTTTTCGCAAAGATTGTTGTTTTCTGCAAAAATTCTAATATTTAGAGTTTGTACCGAAATCCCTGCCTCGAGATCAGAAAATGGTCGTCATAAGGTTGATGAAGACCGAAACGCATGTCTAAGGTGGAAGAAACGGTCTTCATAAGCGAGGTCATGGCAAAATCCCATCAAAAAAGACCCCCAATGGAGCAAGTGAAGACCGAAATCCCTGCCTCGAGATCAGAAAATGGTCGTCATAAGGCTGATGAAGACCGAAACGCATGTCTAAGGTGGAAGAAATGGTCATCATAAGTGAGATAATGGCCAAAACACCTCTGATTCTGACTCGAGTACCCTTGAATACACTAATATTGGTCTTGAGTGGTATGTAAGTGAGCAAAATTATTACAGAAGCAACAAAGTATACGAAAACAACCTAAAGGTAAAACACCATTATTATCCATATGCTTTTTGATTCACATGTTGCTGTCAGCCTGCATAGCCTATGAAAGAAAGATTACAAGGCCTATATTAGCCTGGTCTTATTGGAGTGACGGCAGTGGATATTAAAAAGATGGATATTGTCGGCAGGCGATCATATAACTGTGATATTCTTTTTCGGGTTATGGATATTGGAGAGAAAAACGGAAAAAAAATCGCAATCTTATATGGAGAAGATTTTCGTATAGTGGCGGATGCACCTTGTGAAGATTTAGTCGTCATCGACCAAAATATGAGAAAGCAGTTTACAGAAGAATTCAGATCTTTAGAAGAACAATCCCTTCGCCTTTTTCGCCAGGATGTGGATTTAATAAAGCAAAAGCAGGAATATGAAACGACGGATGGATATGCAAGGCCGACTAATTATTTTCAAATTCCCGGAAAGGTGCTTCACATGGATGGAGACCCGGCATATTTAAAAAAGTGTTTGGCGATCTACGAAAAAATTGGTGTGCCGGTATATGGGATTCACTGCAGTGAAAAGGATATGCCGACGAGGGTTGGACAGCTGATTGATTATTATCGGCCAGATATCCTGGTCATTACCGGACATGATGCTTATTCAAAGGCAAAAGGGAAAATGACGGATATTAATGCTTACCGCCATTCAAAGCATTTTGTCCAAACGGTACTGGAAGCAAGAAAAAAGTTTCCCCATCTCGATCAGCTCGTCATTTTTGCCGGTGCCTGCCAATCCCATTTTGAGTCGCTCATCCAGGCAGGCGCAAATTTTGCAAGCTCACCTTCAAGAATCAATATCCACGCTCTCGACCCTGTGTATATAGTAGCCAAAATCAGCTTTACGCCGTTTATGGAGAGAATTAATGTTTGGGATGTGCTAAGAAACACGTTAACAGGAGAAAAGGGGCTTGGCGGGATTGAAACAAAGGGTGTTTTGAGAACAGGAATGCCCTACAAGCCAACACATGATGATGAAGAATGAGAACCTTTCGATAAGAGAGGTTCTTTGTTGCTTCTTAAGGCATTCTAACTTACCGTACAAGGCGAATTTCGCGATGTTCCCAAAACTTTGCTGATAAGCACATAACCATTCTGCTGTTGGGGAACGCTAAAATTGTTGAAAAATACAAGAAAAAGTAGAAGAAAACATATTGACAATCTTTTTATACGACTGATATAATTTATGCTTTTGTTTGACAGTATTGTGTCAGCGTGTTATACTTTACATAGTGAGGTGGACCGAATGCCAAAAACCTTAGCCGATATTAAAATGGCTCTTGATTCAAACCTTGGGAAAAGACTGTTGCTAAAAGCAAACGGCGGACGCAGGAAGACGATTGAACGTTCCGGTGTTTTAGCAGAAACATATCCCTCTGTATTTGTAATCGAATTAGACCAGGACGAAAACGCATTTGAACGTGTATCCTACAGTTACGCGGATGTTTTAACAGAAACGGTTCAAATTACCTTCTATGAAGATGCAGCAGGACATGTAGCTTTAAGCTAATATATAGCGCTTTAAGCGGGCAGGAAACCTCAGGTTTTCTGCTTTTTACATTTTTAGGATTTCATTAAAAACCGTATACCATTCCATACTAATAATGCCGCCGTGATTGAAAGGGGTTTTTTGAATGGCCAGAAGAAGAGGAATCATGTCTGATCGTTTTAAAGAGGAGCTTGCCAAGGAACTCGGCTTTTATGATGTCGTTCAAACAGAAGGATGGGGCGGTATTCGTGCCAGAGATGCCGGCAATATGGTGAAGAGAGCCATAGAGCTTGCCGAACAGCAGTTACTCAATAAGCGATAAGAAACATCCTTCCGGCAGGGAGAAGGCTCATTCTCTATCGATGAACAGCTTTAAAACTCATATTTCACTGCGGCAGAAGGCCAGGAGAGAAATCCCCTGCCTTTATACTTATTACCATGAAAGCATTTGGTTTAAATGGCCCCTTTAATTTAATTATCCTCAAGTAAATTCCCCCTTTTTTCCTTCCTTTCCTGATGATAAAATAATTATTTTGAAAGTAGTTAGGATTGATACGTCTTACAACCATCATTTTGTGGTAAAATAGGACAAAATATGAGGAACGTGGAATTTTAAAAAGTAGGTGGACGCAGTGAAGCTTTTAATTAAAGCACCGGCGAAAATAAATTTGACATTAGATGTTTTGCATAAACGTCCAGACGGTTTTCATGAAGTGGAAATGATCATGACCACGATCGACCTTGCTGATCGTGTTGAACTGACACTGTTGGACTCAGATAAAATAAATATCCTGTCACATAACCGTTTTGTTCCCGATGATCAGCGGAACCTGGCCTACCAGGCAGCCCAGCTGTTAAAGGAACGCTTTAAGGTAAAAAAAGGAGTAACCATTGCAATTGAGAAGAATATTCCTGTTGCTGCCGGCCTTGCAGGAGGCAGCAGCGATGCAGCAGCAACCTTAAGAGGCTTGAATAAGCTTTGGGACCTCGGCTTGACCATGGACGAGCTGGCAGAGCTGGGATCCGAAATTGGTTCCGATGTTTCTTTTTGCGTCTATGGCGGAACTGCACTTGCAAAAGGCAGGGGAGAATTGATTGCTGAATTGCCAGCCCCCCGACATGCTGGGTTATTCTTGCAAAACCATTTATCGGCGTTTCTACAGCGGACATTTACAGGCGCCTGGATGTTAACACATTGAACCATCCGGATACTAAAACAATGATTGATGGGATTAAAATGAATGACTATCACCAGGTATGCAGCAATGTTGGGAATGTATTGGAAGAGGTAACATTAAACCTCCACCCGGATGTGGCACAAATCAAGGAACAAATGAAACGGTTTGGTGCAGATGCTGTACTTATGAGTGGGAGCGGCCGACCGTTTTTGCTCTCGTTGAGCATGATTCTAGAATGCACCGAATTTATAATGGCCTAAGAGGGTTCTGTGACCAGGTTTTTGCAGTGAGAATGCTTGGGGAAAGGCATACTCTTGATTAAATCCGTACATTACAATTATAATATTGTTATAATATACGGTTTTGGAGGGTTTGTATGAAATTTCGTCGCAGTGAACGATTGATTGATATGGTAACTTATTTGCTCGAACACCCGCGCCAGCTCATTTCTCTTACCTATTTTGCCGAACGTTATGCTTCTGCCAAATCCTCCATAAGCGAGGATCTTGGAATTATTAAAGAGACGTTTGAGCGAAGAGGGATTGGAACACTTCAAACGGTTCCGGGTGCTGCAGGAGGAGTCAAATTCTTTGTCAAGGTCAGCGAGGAAGAGGCAAGACCTTTTGTACAGGAACTTTGTAATTTAATTGCCACTCCAGACAGGCTTTTGCCTGGAGGATATTTATATTTAACCGATATACTAGGCAATCCAACGATTGTGCAGAAGGCAGGACGCATTATCGCATCTGCATATGCCAATACCCCTATTGATGTCGTCATGACTGTTGCGACAAAAGGCATTCCGCTTGCATACGCAGTAGCAAGCCAGCTTAATGTGCCAGTCGTGATCGTCAGAAGGGACAGCAGGGTAACGGAAGGTCCGACTGTCAGTATTAATTATGTATCAGGATCGGCTAAACGGATTCAGACGATGGTTCTTTCAAAAAGGAGCCTTGCAGAAGGATCACGTGTGCTGATTGTTGATGATTTTATGAAGGCTGGCGGAACGGTTATGGGAATGAAAAGTTTATTGGAAGAGTTCAAGGCCCATGTTGCAGGCATAGCTGTATTGGTAGAGGCAGAAAAAATAGAAGAGCGCCTTGTCGATGAGTATTTATCGCTTGTTCAGCTTTCCAATGTGGATGTAAGAGAAAAAAAGATAAATGTTAACGAGGGTAATTATTTTAAAAAGAAATAGCAGGAGGGAACCGAATGAAAACGATTCAAACAAATCGCCCCTGCAGCGATCGGCCTGTTCTCAGGGAGTTATTGTAAACAATATGTTTTATAGTTCCGGACAGATTCCACTGACCGCAGAAGGGAATTTGGTGCAAGGGGATATCCAGGAACAGGCACTGCAAGTATTTAAAAATTTGGATGCTGTTTTAACGGCTGCCGGAGCTTCTTTTGAAACGGTTGTCAAGGCGACTGTGTTCATTAAGAATATGGACGATTTTGCAGCATTAAACGAAATTTATGGCCAATTTTTTTCAAGCCATAAGCCAGCACGGTCCTGTGTGGAGGTAGCACGTTTACCAAAAGACGCCTTGGTGGAAATCGAAGTGATAGCGCTCGTTAAATAACGGGCGTTTTTCTTTTTCTTGCCTATTATAGAGGCGCTGAACCCTGCATTTCCCGAAAATATAGCAATCGCGCGAATTTTATCTAGGCATTTATACCCATAAAACTGTATATTTTAACTGTATTTTACAAAAGTTCACTATTTAGCCCTAATTTTTCTAAAAAATTTTACAATTCGAGAAGGAATCTAAAAATTTTTGTAGAATTAATTACTTTAGAATTTCATCTATAAAAAAAGGGTGTGAACACAGTGGAAGTAACTGACGTAAGATTACGCCGCGTTAACACAGATGGACGGATGAGAGCAATTGCTTCAATTACTCTTGACAACGAGTTTGTAGTCCATGATATCCGTGTAATCGACGGCAACAACGGTTTGTTTGTAGCAATGCCTAGCAAGCGCACTCCAGATGGGGAGTTCCGTGATATCGCCCATCCAATCAATTCTGGAACACGTGGTAAAATCCAGGAAGCAGTTTTGGCAGAGTATCACCGTTTAGGGGAATTAGAAGTTGAATTTGAAGAAGCCGGAGCTTCCTAAGTAAATTGCAACAAAGGCGACTTCACAAGTAAGGCTCTTTTTATTTGGTTTTTACCCCCACCCCCCGCATCTTAACCCCACAATTCGAAAAAACTTCTGACAATTATAGACACTTGTTGTTCATTCCTTGAAATGACTGGCTATTTAGGATAATATTTTTAGTGGATAAAAAGGTAATATTGGAGGACTGTTCATGTCTAAACGTTATGCCGTGATTTTAGCTGCGGGCAGGGAACACGAATGAAGTCAAAGCTCTATAAGGTGCTTCATCCTGTTTGCGGCAAACCAATGGTACAGCACGTCGTTGATCAAATTTCAAAGCTTGATATAGAAGAAATGGTAACTGTAATTGGCCATGGAGCAGACCTTGTTAAAACGCAGTTAGGACAGCAATGCGAGTATGTATTGCAGGAAGAGCAATTGGGAACAGCCCATGCGGTTATGCAGGCAAAAGATCTGCTTGAAGGAAAAGAAGGAATAACCATCGTTGTTTGTGGTGATACTCCGCTTATTAGAGCAGAAACGATGGAGTCGCTCTTTAAGCACCACGAAGAGTTATCCGCCAAAGCGACAATCCTTACGGCCAGCGTTGCCAATCCAACAGGTTACGGACGCATCATCCGCAATAATAGCGGGCTTGTTGAAAAGATTGTAGAACATAAAGATGCAAACGATGCTGAGCGGAAAATTAATGAGATTAATACAGGCACCTATTGTTTTGATAACCGCGCATTATTTGAGGCGCTGAAAAATGTTTCGAATGACAATGTTCAAGGTGAATATTATTTACCTGACGTAATTGAAATCCTTCAAAGGAAAGGCGAAATCGTTACTGCCTTTCAAACAGATGAATTTGAAGAGACGCTTGGTGTCAATGATCGAATAGCATTGGCTGAGGCGGAACGGATTATGAGAAATCGAATTAATGAAAATCATATGCGCAATGGCGTCACAATTATTGACCCTGCTAATACGTATATTGATTCTGATGTGGAAATCGGCCAGGATACTGTGCTTCTTCCAGGTACCCTTTTAAAAGGGAACACAGTTATCGGTTCCGAATGTGAAATTGGCCCTCATACTGAAATTGAAGACTGCCAGATTGGCGACAGGACGAATATCCGCCAGTCAGCTGCGTATAAGAGCTCGATTGGCTCTGAAGTAAATATTGGTCCATTCGCTCATATCCGTCCTGAATCGGATATCCATGATGAAGTTAAGATCGGGAATTTCGTGGAAATCAAGAAGGCTGTTTTCGGTAAAGCCAGCAAAGCTTCACACTTAAGCTATATTGGTGATGCGGAGGTTGGCAGGGATGTCAACATCGGCTGTGGCTCTATTACAGTTAATTATGATGGTAAAAATAAATTTTTAACCAAAATAGAAGATGGAGTTTTTATTGGCTGCAATTCCAATCTTGTCGCCCCGGTAACGATTGGCAAGGGAGCTTATGTTGCAGCAGGTTCAACCATTACGAATAATGTTCCGGGTGAAGCATTGTCCATTGCACGTGCACGCCAGGTGAATAAAGAAAATTATGTTCAAAAGCTTGACCTGAAGAAATAAGTGAATATACTGGATGCCTATCATGTCGAATCAATATTTAGATCCTAACTTAAAGGTTTTTAGCCTGAACTCAAATTACCCTCTGGCAGAAGAGATTGCAAAAGTAATCGGAGTAGAGCTGGGCAAGTGTTCAGTTACTCGCTTCAGTGACGGAGAAATCCAGATAAACATTGAAGAAAGTATCCGTGGCTGTGATGTGTACGTTATTCAATCCACCAGTGCTCCTGTAAATGAAAATATTATGGAACTTTTAATCATGATTGATGCGTTAAAACGGGCTTCAGCTAAAACCATCAACATCGTAATGCCATATTACGGATATGCTCGCCAGGACCGCAAGGCAAGAGCGCGTGAGCCGATTACTGCAAAGTTAGTGGCAAATCTTCTGGAAACTGCTGGTGCGACCCGTGTCATTACCCTAGATTTACACGCGCCGCAAATCCAGGGATTCTTTGATATTCCAATTGACCACTTAATGGGTGTGCCGATCCTGTCTGAGTACTTTAAAAGCAGGGAGCTGGGAGGAGATATTGTTATTGTTTCCCCTGACCATGGCGGTGTAACTAGAGCAAGGAAAATGGCGGAGCGCCTAAAAGCGCCTATCGCGATTATCGATAAGCGCCGTCCAAGACCTAATGTGGCGGAGGTAATGAATATTGTAGGTAATATTGAGGGTAAAGTAGCGATCTTGATTGATGACATTATTGATACAGCTGGTACTATTACACTTGCAGCCAACGCGCTTGTAGAAAACGGAGCTGCAGAGGTATACGCCTGCTGTACACATCCGGTATTATCCGGCCTGCAATTGACAGAATAGAAAATTCCAAAATTAAAGAGTTGGTCGTTACCAATTCCATCGCTCTTGCAGAAGAAAAGAGAAGCGGAAAAATTGTCCACCTTTCTGTTGCTCCATTGATAGGTGAAGCGATTATCCGCGTACACGAAGAACAATCTGTAAGTACACTTTTTGATTGATTCATGCATTGTATAAAAAGGAAGGGCTGTTAACATTGACAGCCCTTTAGTCGGTATAGTTTTCTTCCGAAAATAAATTTTACGTTTAGACCTTTCTATTTTAGGGCATTTTTTAAAAGAGGCAGTTTGATTAAAAATAGGAAGGGGACAAAATCATGACTACTGTGCTTCAAGCGAAAGAACGCAAAGAGCTTCGGCATTCTGCATTAAAAAAAATTAGGGAGGCTGGCGATATACCAGCTGTAATATATGGAGCAAAGGTAGAAAGCAAACCAGTTTCCATCAGTTCTGCAGACTTAACGAAAACAATCCGTGAGGTAGGCAGGAATGGGGTTATCTCTCTTGATGTAGATGGCAGTAAACATGACGTTGTGCTGACGCATTATCAACAGAATCCTATCAAGAATGAATTTATCCATGCTGATTTCCTGGCTGTAGATAAATCTTCTAAGCTTACAGTCGATGTTACCGTGGTCCTCACTGGGGATGCGGCAGGTGTTAAAGACGGTGGAGTTATGCAACAGCCGCTTCATCAAGTATCGATAACGACTACTCCGGATTCAATTCCGCAAACAATCGAAGTCGATGTTACAAGCCTTCAGGTAGGTGAAACGGTGACGGTAGCCGATCTTAAGGCACAGGGCAAATATGTAATCAACCATGAAGAAGATGAAGTAATTGCCTCAATTCTTCCTCCAAAACAGGAAGAGGAGATAAATTCAGGTGAACAGCAGGATGGCGGTACCCCTGAAAACGAAGAAGGCAGAGAAACAGAAGCAAGCGGAGAATAATGCAATAGACGTAGCCTTTCCTGGTTACGTCTTTTGCAATTAATTTTTTAGCATTCGCCTTATACTTGGCAGATGCCAAGTATTTCTAATAAACTAAATTAAGTGTTAAAGCGCATTGAGAGAGACAAAGTCAGGTTCCAGCGCTTACTGATGGGGTGAAAAAGGGTGAAATTAATAGTTGGCTTAGGAAATCCGGGAAGGCAATATGCAAAAACTAGGCATAATATCGGATTTGAAGTGATTGATGAACTTTCAGTACGTTTTCATATTCCTCTTGATCAGTCAAAACTAAAGGGGATTTATGGGATTGGTTTTTATAATGGTGAGAAAGTCCTTTTATTAAAACCGCTTACATATATGAATTTGTCTGGTGAATCCATTCGTGCTGTCATGGATTATTATGGGATAGATTTGGATGATCTGCTACTGATATACGATGACCTCGATCTGCCAGTAGGAAAAATCAGGCTTCGCCAAAAAGGAAGTGCTGGCGGTCATAATGGGATTAAGTCGACAGTGGCACATATAGGAACCCAGCAATTTAATCGGATTCGCGTTGGGATTGACCGGCCAACTAACGGAATGAGCGTGCCGGATTATGTCCTTGGGAATTTTCTTAAGGATGAACAGCCTGTCATTCAGGAGGCAGTAATAAGAAGTGCAGATGCATGCGAGGCATGGCTTAAAAAGCCATTTCTGCAGGTAATGAATGAATATAATCAGTAATGAGAAACAGATTTCTCTCATACAATAAGTCAATCTGAATAAGTTCCTCCCAAAACGTAAAGAATATTAACAAAGTTGGTTTGATAGGGAGGGACAGGCGTGGCAATACATTACCACTGCCGCCATTGCGGGACAAATATGGGTTCAATTGACCGTTTATCTATTCACAGTGAGGCACTTGGTTTTCATAAGCTTTCAGAAAGCGAAAGACAGGAAATGGTCTCTTATGACCAAGCTGGCGAAATTCACGTAACATCCATTTGTGAGGATTGCCAGGAGGCATTAAACCGAAACCCGGATTATCACCAATATGATTTTCTAATTCATTAGAAAAAGCTTTGGAAACCGCTCCAAAGCATTTTTCTATTTATTGAATTCTGACAAATGACAATAAGGAATGTAAAGGCGTTTGCTGCACCTGGAACAGGGCACTTGCGCCAATACTAAATTGTTACTACATAGATCAGTATCTAGCTTTAGCGCCTGCAAGGCGCTTGCGCTTTTCATAAGAGGAGGACTGAATTTGCAAGGTCTTAAAAAACTATTTCTTCAACAGGAAGATACCCATTCTATTATTGCTGGAATAGAAGGGGGACTAAGGGAACAACTGATTGCAGGGTTATCGGGGTCGGCAAGAACGGTGCTTGCGGCAACACTCTACCAACAGATGAAAAGGCCGGTCCTGTTGGTAACGCACAATCTATTACAAGCGCAAAAACTATATGATGATATTGTTAATCTATTAAGTGAGGAAGAAGTATTTTTATATCCTGCCAATGAATTAATTGCCGCCGAGATGAGCGTAGCCAGTCCTGAACTAAAAGCACAAAGGATCGAAGCGCTGAATCATTGGGGCAGCAAAAAAAATGGTGTGGTTATTGTCCCGATAGCTGGGCTAAGAAAAATTCTTCCCCAAAAGAATTATGGGGAAAATATCAGATCAAATTAAAAAAAGGCGAAGATATTGATATAAACGCTCTGTTAAACCAATTGATAAAAATGGGCTATAACAGGGCAGAGATGGTTTCAACACCTGGAGAATTCAGTGTCAGAGGAGGAATTGTTGATATTTACCCACTGACAGAGGCAGCTCCGCTGAGAATTGAGTTATTTGATACAGAAATCGACTCCATCCGATCATTTTCACTTGAGGATCAACGCTCAAAGGAAAAAAAGAATGAAATTCTTATCGGCCTGCAACAGAAGCTCCGCTCGAGGAAGAGGATTTTCAGCGTTTGATTGCAAAGCTGGTGGAAGGGTTGTCCAAGAGTCTAAAAAGATTAAAGGATGACAAGGCAAAATTACAGCTTTCGCAAAATATTGGTTATGAAATCGAAAAGCTGAGGAATGGGATAAAGCCAGACCAGGTATTTAAATACTTATCATTGGCATATGAATCTCCCAATAGTTTGCTAGACTATCTTCCTTCCACTGGCCTTGTTCTTGTGGATGAGATTAGCAGGGTACAGGAGATGAATGATTCACTAGAAAAAGAAGAAGCGGAATGGTATACGTCTTTACTAAGCGAAGGGCAAATTATTCATGATATAAATATTTCTCATGATCTGCCCGATTTATTGCAAAGAAAAGCATTCCCGGTTCTTTATATGTCATTGTTTCTCAGGCATGTAGCCAATACAAATCCGCAAAATATTATTAATTTTTCATGCAGACCAATGCAGAATTTTCACGGTCAGATGCACTTGCTAAAGGCCGAAGTGGAAAGATGGAAAAAGGGCAGCTATACCGTGTTGTTTCTCGGTTCTGATCAGGAAAGAGTAAAGAAGCTGGAACGAGTTTTAGCTGATTATGAGATTGAAGCGATCTTTTTAAAAGAAGATGGCCAGCCCATCCCAGGAAAAGTCCAGATAATGAAAGGCAGCCTGCAAACAGGATTTGAGCTTTCAATTGAGAAAATCGCCGTCATCACAGAAGATGAGCTTTTCAATAAGAAGGCAAAAAAACCTTCTCCACGCCGCCAAAAACTATCAAATGCCGAGAGAATTAAAAGCTATTCGGAATTAAAGATAGGCGACTATGTTGTCCATGTTAATCATGGGATAGGAAAATACCTAGGAATCGAAACGCTGGTTATTAACGGCATTCATAAAGACTATCTCCATATCCGCTATCAGGGGACAGATAAGTTATATGTTCCGGTTGAACAGATTGATTTAGTCCAAAAATATGTAGGTTCAGAGGGCAAGGAGCCTAAGATATACAAATTGGGCGGAAGTGATTGGAAGAAGGTCAAGACAAAGGTCCAATCCTCTGTACAGGATATTGCAGATGATTTAATCAAGCTGTATGCCGAACGTGAAGCAGCAGTTGGCTATGCCTATTCACCTGATGGCGATATGCAGAGAGAATTTGAAACATCTTTCCGTTATCAGGAAACAGAGGATCAGCTAAGGTCCATTCATGAAATTAAAAAGGACATGGAGAGAGCCCGGCCGATGGATCGTTTATTGTGCGGCGATGTAGGTTACGGAAAGACAGAGGTTGCCATCAGGGCAGCCTTTAAGGCAATTGCTGATGGTAAACAAGTTGCATTCCTTGTGCCGACGACCATTTTGGCCCAGCAGCATTTTGAAACGATGAGGGAACGTTTTCAGGACTTTCCTATCAATATCGGCTTATTAAGCCGTTTCCGCTCCAAAAAACAGCAAGCAGAGACCACTAAAGGCTTAAAGACAGGAACGGTCGATATTGTTGTTGGTACACACAGGCTTCTTTCCAAGGATGTTATCTATCATGATTTAGGACTGCTGATTATCGATGAGGAGCAGCGTTTTGGTGTTACCCATAAAGAAAAAATTAAGCAATTAAAGACCAATGTCGATGTACTGACATTAACAGCTACTCCAATCCCAAGAACGCTTCATATGTCCATGCTTGGGGTAAGGGACTTATCGGTCATTGAAACGCCGCCTGAAAACCGTTTCCCTGTCCAAACGTATGTAATGGAGTACAACGGCGGCCTTGTGCGTGAATCGATTGAAAGAGAATTGCGCCGCGATGGACAGGTTTATTTTCTATACAATCGGGTTGAAGATATAGAGCGCAAGGCTGAGGAGATTTCCATGCTCGTACCTGACGCCCGTGTGACGTACGCACACGGCCAAATGACGGAAAATGAGCTGGAATCGGTCATGCTAGGCTTTTTAGCAGGAGAATTTGACGTGCTTGTTAGTACAACGATTATTGAAACTGGCGTGGACATTCCGAATGTTAATACGCTCATTGTATATGATGCAGACAGAATGGGCCTGTCGCAGCTTTATCAGCTGAGAGGCCGGGTTCGCCGTTCCAACCGGGTAGCATATGCTTATTTTACTTATCGGAAGGATAAGGTATTAACAGAGGTCGCCGAAAAGCGCCTGCAGGCAATCAAGGAATTTACAGAGTTAGGATCGGGCTTCAAAATAGCAATGCGCGACCTTTCCATCCGTGGGGCTGGGAACCTGCTCGGAGCACAGCAGCATGGATTTATTGATTCTGTTGGCTTTGATTTATATTCCCAAATGCTGAAAGAAGCGATTGAAGAAAGAAAAGGCGATTTGAGGACAGTAGAAAAGCCACAAATTGAAATTGACCTTGAAATTGATGCATACATTCCTGATTCCTACATTAAGGACGGGCACCAGAAAATTGAAATGTACAAGCGATTTAGAGGAATACAGACGCTCGAGGACATGGAAGAACTTCAGGAAGAGATGCTTGACCGTTTTGGCGAATTTCCTGATGAAGTGTCCTATTTATTCCAAATAGCGGAGATGAAGGTGTTTTCCGTAATGTATGGTGTAGAAAGCATCAAGCAGGTTAAGCAGGAAGTGATCATCCTATTGAGTGAGAAGGCCAGCAGTACCATCAATGGCCAGGAAATCTTTAAAGTAAGCAGCCAGTTTGGAAGAATGGTCGGACTTGGAATGGAAGGGAACAGATTAAAGATGGTTCTTCATATAAAAGGAGTCGAAACTGCCAAATGGCTTAACGCCGCTTTTGAAATGATTAAAGGCCTTTCATAAGGCAAAAAAACAAATGAAAAACCACTGATTATAAAATCTCGACGAAACAAAATGTAATCCATTTGTAACCTTAAATAAGTTTTATTCAAAGTAGACTGGGGTATTAATTCAATATAGCTGCTCATTTCAATTGGTATCTTTATCCGTTTTTGGAACATTTAACACACAAAAGAAAAAATACGATGTTTGTGTATAGAACTCTCCATAAGAAAGATACTAAGTTCAAACTTGGTGGTGATTTACTAATAAAGTATTTCATTGCCAATTTAAAATCATCAGATGAAAGTGAGGCAACATTGGATGAAAGCAACTGGTATTGTTCGTCGAATCGATGATTTGGGTCGTGTTGTCATTCCCAAAGAAATACGCAGAACTTTACGTATTCGTGAAGGGGATCCGTTAGAAATATTTGTGGACAGGGATGGAGAAGTCATCTTAAAAAAGTATTCTCCTATCAGTGAATTAGGTGATTTTGCCAAGGAATACGGAGAAGCATTATACGACAGCCTAGGCAATCCTGTTCTGATCTGTGACCGGGATACTTATATTGCGGTTGCAGGCGGATCTAAGAAAGATTATTTAAATAAAAACATCAGTGATTTAGTAGAGAAGACCATGGAAGACCGCAATTCAGTCCTAGTAAATCAGCAGGGAGAAATCGCATTGCTTGATGGCAATGAGGAATCCATTTCTGCTTATACAATTGGACCTATCATTGCCAATGGAGATCCAATTGGAGCTGTCATTATTTTTGCAAAAGAAGGCTCTCTTGGTGAAGTGGAACAAAAAGCAGTTGAAACAGCAGCTGGCTTCTTAGCGAGACAGATGGAATCATAAGAAATCTTGTTTTAGGTAATGAAAAAAGGCAGCGTCTGCTGTCTTTTTTCATGTTCTGAAAAGCGGCTCTTCTCCTCCTCATTTGTGCTATAATACGTTGAAGTTCAACGATGGAAGGAGATGGGCAATGAAGCCCGTGAACAAATCAAAGGATCTATTAAGGGGCGCCTTTATTTTGATGGCTGCAGCCTTGATAACCAAAATTTTAAGTGCTGTTTACCGTATACCCTTTCAGAATATTGTTGGGGATGTTGGTTTTTATATTTTTCAGCAGGTTTATCCTTTTTACGGTATTGCCATAGTGTTGGCTACAACGGGATTTCCGGTAGTCATTTCAAAGCTGTTCGCTGAGTTCAAAGAGCGGAAGGGTTTGCAGGAAGCACGCCATTTTATGTTTATTACATATGTTTATTTGCAATTATTCGGATTCGCATGTTTTTTGATCCTATATGCTGGTGCAGGAACAATCGCCCTTTGGATGGGGGATACCAAATTGGCCATTTTATTAAAAGTGGTCTCCATTGTTTATTTAACCTTTCCTGCTGTATCGCTATTAAGGGGTTACTTTCAGGGAATAGGCGATATGGTTCCAACCGCGGTGTCCCAGGTAGCCGAGCAAGTAATCAGGGTAGCTACGATTCTTTTCCTGGCCTACTTGTTTACCAGTAAGGGCTATTCCCTTTATCTTGTGGGCGGCGGGCCATGTTTGGTTCTGTAACAGGGGGCATACTATCAGCTATTTTGCTGTTTATGTTTCTGTGGTTCCGTAAAGAATGGAAATTGTTTAGGGTAAAACCTTTGCAAAATAGCCCTATCCTTTCCGGGGCTGGCTGGATAATTAAAGCCCTCACCATTCAAGGCCTAGCGATATGTATTAGTGGGATGCTGATGATTTTCATTCAGATGGCAGATTCAATGAATTTATATTCTCTGCTTGTTTCCAGTGGAGCTGGAAAAGAAGCGGCAAAGAGTATAAAGGGAATTTTCGACCGTGGGCAGCCGTTAATTCAGCTTGGTACCGTATTGTCTACCTCCATGTCATTATCACTTGTTCCGCTGATTACAAGCGAGCGTCTGAGGGAAAAGCTGGAGTTTCTTGGCGATAATGTAAGGCTTGCGCTTCAAATAAGCCTGGTAATTGGCGCAGGGGCGACCGCAGGGCTATGGTCCATTGTTGAGCCGACAAATAAAATGCTTTTCGAAAATGGGCAGGGATCATCCGTTCTAGGCGTGTTATCACTGGTGATATTATTCACTTCGATTATTTCGACACTCACTGCTATTTTGCAGGCATCGGCAGGATGGTGTTTCCGGCAGCCATTATCCTGTCGGGCTTTCCAATGAAGTATGCCTTTAATGCAGCACTTGTTCCCCTGTTTGGAACGATGGGCGCCGCATGGGCGACAATTATCTCTTTAGCAATCATCACTGCCTTTTTAGGAGTGAAATTGCGCAAAGTACTTCCTCTCAAACTTTTATCAATCCGATTTATAGGAGCTCTCATTGCTGCCTCACTTGCAATGATCCTGTTCTTGAAAGGTTATCTTTACTTAACAGGGTTCATTTACTCTATGATTGATTCAGAACGGATGGGGGCTGCAGTTCAATCACTAAGCGCTGTTTTTTTAGGCGGCTTGTTATTTTTATTCATAATGATTCGTTCCTCTGTTTTTCATGAAGAGGAACTGGCATTGTTTCCATTTGGCAGCAAACTGATTTTATTTTTGCCTAAAGAGGATAGGAGTCATAAATATGTCAAACACAATTGAAATTATCGGCTTGGGAGCAGGCAATCTTGACCAGCTACCCTTTGGTGTATATAAAAAGTTAATCCATGCAGATCATCTGTACTTAAGGACGAAGGAACATCCTGTCGTAGCTGAACTGGAAAAAGAAGGACTCCGGTATAGTTCGTTTGATTCTGTGTATGAGAAGCATGAACAGTTTGAAGCGGTTTACCAGGAAATCGTTTCAGTGCTTTTGCAAAAAGCGCAGGATGAGCATGTTATTTACGCAGTTCCAGGCCATCCGCTTGTGGCTGAACGAACCGTGCAGCTATTGCTTGAACTCGGAGAGAAGCAGGGGCTATCCATTATCATTGGTGGTGGGCAAAGCTTCCTTGATGCGCTTTTTCAAGCATTAAAAATAGATCCTGTCGACGGTTTCCAACTGCTTGACGGAACTTCAATCAGTCCATCTTCCCTGCAAATAGATCAGCATATTTTTATCGGCCAGGTATATGACCAGTTGGTTGCTTCCGATGTAAAACTGACCTTGATGGAAAGATTACCTGATACATATGAGGTTTATATTGTCACAGCGGCGGGCAGCTCAGATGAAAGAATTGAAAGGGTCCCTCTATATGAGCTCGACCATAGAGTGTCCTTGAATAACCTGACAACCATTTATGTCCCTCCAGTCGAGGACGAACAAATCCTTTTAAAAGAATTTTCCAAGCTTAGGAAAATCATTGCTCAATTAAAGGGCCAAACGGATGTCCGTGGGATAAAGAACAAACACATGAATCATTAAAAAAATATTTAATAGAAGAAACGTATGAAGTAATTGATGCAATTAATAGTGGCGATATTGACCATCTTATCGAGGAACTGGGCGATGTTCTTTTACAGGTAATGCTTCATGCCCAGATAGGAGAGGACGAGGGCTATTTTTCCATTGCCGATGTGATTGAAGTCTTGTCCGAAAAAATGATTCGCAGGCATCCGCATGTTTTTGGCAACGTGCAGGCAGAGAACAGTGAGGAAGTGCTGGCAAACTGGGAGCAGATCAAAAAGCAGGAAAAAGGGTTACAGGCCGATCCTTCCTCTATTTTGGATGGTGTATCTCTTTCATTGCCCAATTTACTTAGGGCTTATGAACTGCAGAAAAAGGCGGCAAAGGTTGGCTTTGACTGGCAGGAGGTTGAGCCAGCAATGGAGAAAGTAAAAGAGGAGCTTCAGGAATTTGAAAATGAATTAACCGGAATGAAGGAACAATCGGTTTTAGCTAAGCGGGAATTTGGTGATCTGCTATTTGCGTTTGTGAATATAGCGAGATTTTTAAAGATTCATCCTGAAGAAGCTCTTTTTGAAACAAATGAAAAATTTGCCCGAAGGTTTCGCTATGTTGAAGATAAAGTGACGGAGAGCGGAAAACCATTTGAAGAGCATTCCCTTGAAGAGCTGGATAAATTCTGGGATGAGGCAAAATTAAAAGGTTTATAATGTCAAACTGCAGTCTGCAGGAATAAAGGGGGATAATGATGCGTCTCGATAAATTTTTAAAGGTGTCCAGGTTGATAAAAAGAAGAACATTGGCAAAAGAAGTATCCGACCAGGGAAGAATTACGATTAATGGAAAAGAGGCTAAAGCCAGTTCAACGGTTAAGTTGGGTGACGAGCTTACAATCCGCCTTGGCCAGCGTACGGTTACTGCAAGAATTGACCGCCTGCAGGAAACCTCAAGAAAAGAGGAAGCTGCTGAAATGTACACAATTGTTAATGAAGAAAGGAATTCCTCGAACAGCTTTGAAGAATAACTAATGCCATATGGCTTGTTCTATTTCTTTCTTCCCTTACATAAAAATGTACAAAAGGTTGTACAAAGTGACTGTGAGGGATGAATAATGAGCCAATATTATGAAACGAACACAACAAAAGGAACTGTTCCTGATCATGATCTAATCATGCGGGGAAGAAAACTGCTCGATATAACTGGCGTTAAACAGGTTGAAAGCTTTGATAATGAAGAATTTCTCCTGGAGACGGTGATGGGTTTCCTTTCAATCCGGGGCCAAAACCTCCAGATGAAAAACCTGGATGTCGATAAAGGGATTGTTTCAATCAAAGGGAAAATATTTGATTTAGTTTATTTGGATGAGCAGCATGGGGAGAAAGCTAAAGGATTCTTTAGCAAATTATTCCGATGACTCTTTCGACGCAATTTTTAACAATGCTATCCATGATCGGAATGGGAGCGCTGTTTGGTGTGATGCTAGATACGTATCAACGTTTCCTGCAGCGCCCAAAAAGAAAAAGCTGGATCGTCTTTATAAATGATTTGCTTTTTTGGATCATTCAGGCATTATTTGTTTTTTATGTGTTGTTTCTGGCGAACAATGGTGAATTGCGGTTTTATATTTTTATTGCTCTTCTCTGCGGATTTGCGGCTTACCAGAGCTTACTCCGGGATATATATCGCAAGCTGCTTGAACTGCTTATAACGGCGGTGGTGGCGGTTTATCGATTTATAAAGGGCGCAATTCACCTTTTGGTATATAAGCCAGTTATGGGCCTAATCCAACTATTAATAGCCTTATTTTTATTAATTGGCAGGGGGCTTTTTACCCTTGTCAAATTTCTATTTAAAGTTTTATTATTATTAATTAAGGTGCTATTGAAGCCATTTGGAAAAATCTTATTATTATTTTGGAAGTTTTTGCCGAAAAACCTTAAAAAAACAGTCGAGAAGTTATATAATGTTTTGGCAGGAAGTTTTATGAAAATCAAGAATTATGTTTATAGATGGTTTAGTAAGTGGAAAAGAAAGAATTGAATGAGTAAGGAGGTTTGCGGAAAATGGGTGCGATGCGCAGGCGGAATGTAGCAAAGATTGAATCAACATATGTGAAAGAGAAAGAATATGCAGAAATGGAAACATCCCGAAAAAGAAAGCTCCTGATAAGAAGGTTAGGGCTATTTTTCACCTTTGCCGCTTTTACCGCGTATTTTATGATTTCAAGCATTCTTTCGCAAACTGCTGCGCTCGAGGGTAAAATGGCGCAAAAGCATCAGCTGGAAAAAGATTTTTCAGGCTTAAAAAAGCAGCAGGAATACCTTAAAGAGGATATCGTAAAATTAAACGATGATGATTACATTGCTAAGCTGGCAAGGAAAGAGTATTTCTTATCGGAAAAAAATGAAATCATCTTTAACCTTCCGAAAGATGGAAAGGAAAAATGAACCAATAGCTAGTCTTATTGACACTTATTTTTTTCATTCTGTATAATATGTAGTAAGTATGATTTTTTATATTCTTAAGGAGGAAAAATCTTTTTATGTCAATTGAAGTAGGCAGCAAGTTACAAGGTAAAGTAACAGGGATTACTAATTTCGGAGCGTTTGTGGAGTTGCCGGAAGGTTCGACGGGACTTGTACACATCAGCGAAGTCGCAGATAATTATGTTAAGGATATCAACGAACACTTAAAAGTTGGCGATCAAGTAGAAGTGAAAGTCATCAACGTCGAGAAAGATGGCAAGATTGGTTTATCAATCAAAAAGGCAAAGGACCGTCCAGAACCGCCAAAATCACATTCACATTCGCAACGTCCTCGTCAGGGCAGAACGAACGATCGGAATGCAAGACCGGAAAATTTCGAGTCTAAAGTGGCTAAATTTCTTAAAGACAGTGAAGATCGTTTGTCTTCCTTAAAAAGAAACACGGAATCGAAGCGTGGAGGAAGAGGGGCTAGACGAGGCTAACTTGCTGCATATTTTTTATTGAATAGTTAGCAGGTACTCCATCCATATATTCAAGCGGGGCAGGTCCTATAAGGGACTTGCCCTTTATTTTGTTAAAAATGAATAAATAAAGGCTGTTTTCGTAAACTTTGTAGCTATTTAGAGTGAATCAGATGGTTGAAAAAGAAGTTGATTGGAGCGGAAGGTGTGAGATCCTCGAAAATGCTATCGCATTTCCTTCGTGCGTTGTTGATTCAAGGGAGCTGATTCAACGTCCTGCGGGAGCAGTGGGACAGGTGAGACCCCGCAGTCGCTTTAGCGACGAGGAGGCTCACCGCCCACCCCGCGGAAAGCGAGCATCCTGAAGCGGAAATCAACTACTACTAAAAACAACAATCTTTTAGAAAACAGCCTAAATAAAAAAGCATCGATCCATAAGATCGATGCTTTTTTTGTGATAGCGGCGGAGGGGATCGAACCCCCGACCTTACGGGTATGAACCGTACGCTCTAGCCAGCTGAGCTACACCGCCATGTTTTGAGGCACAAGAAATATAATACTAAGATTAAATAGGTATGTCAATTGGTTTTTTGAAAGATTTTGTTTGAAAATGTATTCTTGCAAAAAAACAGTCGAACAAATTTTTAGTGCCTGTCCGCTATTTTGACAATCTTTTAAAAAGTCTCCTTATATAATTGTCCGTAAACACTAGTGATTGGGAGTGAGAACGGATGGAAAAGGCGGAACGGGGTTTAATTGAACCAATAGGGGAAGTAAACTTTCAATCATCAAAATGGGATGTTGCGGCTATGTTAAAAAAAAACCAATTAAAAGCAGAGACCTTCTTTCTTAAGAAAGGCTATCTTTTATTGTTGGTAGGTTTTTTGCTTGGACGCGCATTAATCTTGTCGAAGCTTACTCCCTTTAGTCTGCCATTTTTTGCTGTAGTTTATCTAATTAAAAAAGACCGTGCCCCGCTTGCCCTTGTGGGACTCGTAGCAGGAGCGGCAACGATTGGTGTAAGGAATGCAGTTTTTACTTTTGCCACAGCCTTTTTATTTTTACTTGTGTTCAGAATTACAAAGAAGTGGCTGAAAAATGAGTTGAGAGCTCTTCCTGTTTACGTCAGTGTCATTTTGTTCACGGCAAAGATGGCTGAATCCTTCGTGATAACGACAGAAATGTCCCTTTATGATGGCATGATGGCTGGCATCCAGGCTAGCCTTGGATTTATATTGGTATTGATTTTCCTTCAAAGTGTGCCATTGCTGACTGCTAATAATCGAAGGCAATCTCTCAAAACAGAAGAAATTGTCTGTCTGATTATCCTCCTTGCTTCTATTATGACAGGCACAATCGGCTGGTCTTTATATGATCTTTCGCTTGAGCATATCATGTCACGCTATCTTGTACTTGTGTTTTCCTTTGTAGCCGGAGCTACAGTTGGATCGACAGTCGGAGTTGTTACAGGGCTGATTTTTAGCCTGGCAAATGTCACAAGCTTTTACCATATGAGTCTTTTAGCTTTTTCCGGAGTACTTGGCGGACTGCTAAAAGAAGGGAAAAAAATTGGAGTTGCGATTGGTTTATATATCGCCACGCTGTTGATCGGTATGTACGGCGAAGGGGGAGGCTCCATTTATATCACTGTTATGGAAACAACAGTGGCAGTTATATTATTTTTTCTCACGCCACAGGCACTGACCTCCAGATTGGCCAAGTACATCCCTGGAACTCCTGAGTATTCAGCCGAACAGCAAAAATACATGCGAAAGATGCGGGACGTTACTGCACAAAGAGTCGCGCAGTTTTCAGATGTATTCGGGGCGCTGTCAAAAAGCTTTTCTAATTACAATGAGCAGCCTTCAGATGAGGACAGTTTTCGTGAACTCGATTACTTTATGAGCAATGTTACAGAAAAAACGTGCCAGACGTGCTTTAAGAAGGATCATTGCTGGACAAGGAATTTTAATACAACATATG
Source organism: Neobacillus sp. PS3-34 (assembly GCF_030915465.1). Taxonomy (GTDB): domain Bacteria; phylum Bacillota; class Bacilli; order Bacillales; family Cytobacillaceae; genus Neobacillus_A. The sequence continues at coordinate 2,221,730 of NZ_CP133267.1, read as the reverse complement.
AATCAATGGAAGAAATTATGCATGAAATGGATCAAAATAACGGAGTGGTTTCGCAAAGAATAACGCGGGAGTGGGAAAAATATTGCTCCCGATCGAAAAAAGTGATGGATGCCATCCAGCAGGAATTGACCTTTTTCCAGGCTAATCAAAAGTTAAAAAAACAGGTTCAAGAAAGCAGAAGGCTTGTAGCTGACCAGCTTTTGGGTGTGTCAGAGGTGATGGGCGATTTTGCAAAGGAGATCCAAAGGGAAAGAGAAAATCATTCAAAGCAGGAAGAACAAATTATGGACGTGATTCAGAGCTTTGGCATTCCAATTGAATATGTTGAAATTTATAGCCTTGAACAGGGAAATGTTGATATAGATATGGCCATGCCGTTTTCCAATACACATGGCGAATGCGAAAAGTTAATTGCCCCAATGCTCTCTGACATTCTTGGGGAAACAATCGTCTTTAATTCTGAGGAGTCTCCAGCATACCCGCATGGTTTTAGCCATGTTACCTTCCGCTCATCGAAAACCTATACTGTTGAAACAGGAGTGGCACATGCGGCAAAGGATGGGGGATTAGTATCAGGGGACAGCTATTCGACGATTGAATTAGGAAGCGGCAAGTTTGCGATTGCAATAAGTGATGGTATGGGGAATGGTGAAAGAGCTCACTATGAAAGCCAGGAAACATTGCAGCTTCTTCAGCAAATCCTGCAATCAGGAATAGAAGAAAAAGTAGCGATTAAATCTGTTAATTCTATTTTGGCATTAAGAACGACAGATGAGATATTTTCCACACTGGATTTAGCGATGATTGATTTGCAAAATGCTTCAGCCAAGTTTTTGAAAATAGGCTCTACTCCAAGCTTTGTTAAGAGGGGCTCCAAGGTCATGAAAATTCAGGCAAGCAATTTACCTATGGGAATCCTGCAGGAGTTTGATGTAGATGTTGTCAGTGAACAGCTCAAAGCGGGTGATCTGCTGATTATGATGAGTGACGGTGTTTTTGAAGGTGGCGCCATGTTGAAAATTATGATTTATGGATGAAAAGAAAAATCCAGGAAATCCAGACAGACGACCCACAGGAAATGGCGGATTTAATTATGGAAGAGGTAATTAGATCGCGTTCAGGTTTAATCGAGGACGATATGACGGTCACCATTGCAAAGATAAAGCATAATACGCCAAAATGGGCATCCATTCCTATTACCAACTTTAAAAAACGAGCTTGAAAGTTAGTTGAAACTGCAAAGTGAATATCAGGCAATGTATAAATCCTCCTAATCCCGTCGAAAATGGTAACAATTCAGAAAGTGGAGGAGAGGTTCAATGTATACAGGGAAAATCCGCCAGATTCTATTGATTACAGATGGATGCTCAAACCAGGGGGAAGACCCCACTGCCATTGCTGCGCTTGCAAACGAGCAAGGAGTAACAGTAAATGTTATCGGTGTTATCGACCAGGATCTTATTGATGAAAATGGAATGAAAGAAATAGAGGGGATCGCTATGGCTGGAGGTGGGGTTAGCCAAATTGTTTACGCCCGGCAGCTTTCCCAGACAGTTCAGATGGTGACCAGGAAAGCCATGACACAAACACTCCAAGGAGTCGTCAACCAGGAATTAAAGCAAATTCTAGGGCGTTCACAAACAATGGAAGATCTTCCGCCCGAAAAAAGGGGCGAAGTGGTGGAGATTGTAGATGAACTGGGAGAAACGGTCGACCTTGAAGTGATGATACTTGTTGATACAAGTGCCAGTATGAAGCATAAGCTTCCAACTGTTAAAGAAGCACTTCTGGATTTGTCTATTAGTTTGAATTCACGTTCCGGCTCAAACCTTTTTTCGGTTTGTGTATTTCCCGGGAAAAGAAATGATGTCGAAAAACTGTTGGACTGGACACCTAAGCTGCAGACATTAAGCAGTATTTTCCCTAAACTAACAACCGGTGGAACTACTCCTACAGGCGTGCCATCCGCGAGGCGATATCCTCGTTTAACCAAAAGAGATCTTTAAGGAGCTTGTTATCTGGTGAAGATGAATCATTCTTTGAAGAGTCAATGTAGTGTCTCGCCAGGTACTGTTATAAAGGGGAAATGGCACGGCAAACAATATACCATTTTAAGGGAATTGGGATTCGGAGCAAACGGGATTGTTTATTTGGCAAAGCAAGGTAATGTTCAGGTCGCTTTGAAAATGAGCGACAACGGAATGTCCATTACCTCTGAGGTAAATGTATTAAAATCCTTTGCAAAGGTCCAGGGGTCTGCCCTCGGGCCTTCTTTGCTTGATGTGGATGATTGGGAAAACAATAAAGGCAGGATTTCCTTTTATTCGATGGAGTATATCGAGGGTCCGGACTTAATGGCGTATATCCAGCAGAAAGGGAAGGTTTGGACAATGGTCCTGATTCTTCAGCTTTTGAAGGATTTACAGCTTCTCCATGATAAAGGCTGGGTATTTGGTGACCTTAAGCCGGAAAATCTGATTGTAACAGGTCCCCCGGCAAAAATCAGGTGCATTGATGTTGGCGGTACAACACTGCAGGGCAGAGCGATAAAAGAGTTCACTGAGTTTTTTGATCGTGGATATTGGGGACTCGGCACGAGAAAAGCAGATCCTTCATATGACCTGTTTGCCGTTGGAATGATATTAATCAATACTGCATACCCAAACCGGTTTAACAAAACAAGCGGCGGGGTGATCCAACTGCGGGACGCGATAAGGAAAAAGCAGGAACTGCTTCCATTGGAGACGATTATTTTAAAAGCTTTGCAGGGACATTATATTTCCGCCGGGACAATGAGAGAAGACTTGCTCCTTGCAATCAGCGGCAATGATGGCCAACGGATAGGAACTTCCCCGGAGATTCACCGTACTAACAGCAATCCAGCCCGGACTGGACCGACGTCGAACAAGGCTAAGGACAAGCCGCACCAAAAGGCTGCCCAGCCTTCGACAAGACAATCTTATCAAAAGAAAAAGAAAAGGAAAAAAGGCGGATGGTCTGAAACCATTATTATCTTTATGTGCATGGCCATTTTATATGGCTTATATATTTTTATAAAATTACTCTGACAAAATGAAACTTTTCCTTCTATAAAACGTATGAAAGGAAATATGGTGCTAAGGCTTTGCTCGCTGGTAAAAAAAAGTGGTAAGCTAATAACATGATATCGAGTGCGGATTATTTATCCTCTGAATGGGTAAATAGATTAAGCATTAAGGAAGAGTGAATATGTTAGAAGCAAAAGTAGAAAATTTCATCAGCCGCCATTCCTTTTCACTAAAAAACAAAAAAATCGTTGTTGGCGTTTCAGGTGGTCCAGATTCCCTCGCGCTGCTTCATTATCTGCTTGGACAGAGAGAAAAGCAAAATCTTTCTCTTGTAGCAGCCCATGTGGACCATATGTTTAGAGGAGAGGAATCCTATCAGGACGCAATGTTTGTTAAAAGCTTTTGCGAAGAGAATGGGATATCATTTGAAATGGCCCGTATAAATGTTCCTCAACTCATTGCCGATAGCGGAAAGAGTTCACAAGTAGCGGCAAGAGAGGCAAGATATGATTTTTTTCAAAAAATGATGGAGCAGTATGGTTTTCCATTCCTTGCAATTGGCCACCATGGTGATGATCAGATTGAGACAATGTTAATGCGTTTTACTAGAGGTAGTACAGGCAAAGCCAGGGCAGGAATGCCATTTCAGCGGCCTTTTCATAAAGGATGTATTTTCCGCCCCTTTTTGAGTATCACTAAAGAAGAGATAGAAGGATATTGTCAGGATCATAACCTAAAACCAAGGATCGATCCAAGCAATCAAAAAAGTATATACAGCCGGAATCGTTTTCGGTTAGAAGTGCTTCCTTTTCTTAAGTCAGAAAACAAGCAAGTCCATGACCATTTTCAGAGACTAAGCGAAGATTTACATACCGATGAAGACTACCTTCAGGAATTAACTGCACAGGCAATGAATAAAGTAATCATTAAAAGAGAAAAGGCCAGATGACCATTGATATTAGTGCTTTCCTTGAAATGCCAATGCCTTTACAAAGGAGAGGTATTCAACTAATATTAAACTATCTTTATAATCAAAGACCTTCTTCTTTATCTGCAATACATATTGATCATGTTTATTCCATAATCTGCCGTGCTAACCCTTCAGGGAAATTGGATCTTCCTAATGGATTAAAAGTAATTCGTTCCTATTACCACTGCCATTTTCAATTTGAATTAAAGAAACTGCAGAAGTTTAGGTTTGAATTGGCTCAACCGGGAACCCTTTCACTGCCGGATGGTGGCAGCATTAAGTTGGAGTATACTGATCGTTTACCAGCATTATCAAAAGAATGCTGTGCTTTTTTTAATCCCGGAGATGTAGAATTGCCGTTTATGATACGTTCAAGGGAAAAGGGGGACAAAATGTCGCTTAAAGGGATGTCTGGCTCAAAAAAGTTAAAGGATATCTTTATCGATAGTAAAGTTCCGCTCGACCTAAGGGACCGCTGGCCTGTCGTTGTTGATGGAAAGGTGGATACTCTGGCTGCCGGGTTTAAAGAAATCAGCACTTGAAGGGTTGGATAAAGACGAGGAAAGTTATATAGTACTTACTTATAAAAGTGAAGATCTTCTAGGGGGCACATACAATGATGAAAGATGATATTGAAAAGGTATTAATTTCGGAAGAAGAAATACAGGCGAAAATTAAAGAATTAGGCGGACAGCTTACAGAAGAGTACAAAGACCGCTTCCCGCTGACGATTGGCGTTTTAAAGGGAGCTATGCCTTTTATGTCTGACCTGATCAAGCGCATGGATTGCTATCTTGAAATGGATTTTATGGATGTTTCCAGTTACGGACATTCAACAGTTTCATCAGGTGAGGTTAAAATATTGAAGGATCTCAACACATCTGTTGAAGGAAGAGACCTGCTGATTATCGAAGACATTATTGACAGCGGCTTAACATTAAGCTACCTTGTCGACCTGTTTAAGTATCGTAAAGCAAAATCAATAAAGATCGTGACCCTGCTGGACAAACCAACAGGAAGAAAAAGCGATATTCAAGCAGACTATGTCGGTTTTATCGTCCCTGACGAATTTGTGGTTGGTTATGGGCTTGATTATATTGAAAAGTACCGGAACCTCCCATATATTGGTGTTTTAAAACCTGAGGTATACACGAATAATAATTAAGCGACAAACTTGTATAATGTGTTTCCAAACAGTTTTGTACAAGTGTAATTCCTTGAATTGGCATGATTTTCTATGATACTATTTAATATAGTTTGTTGACGGTGGGAGGAGGTAAGGGATGAATAGGATTTTCCGCAATACCATCTTTTATTTATTAATATTTTTAGTCATAATTGGCGTGGTCAGTTTTTTTAATGGCAGCAATCAGCCAACAAAAAACATTTCCTATAGTACGTTTGTTTCAGAAATTGAAAAAGGTAATGTTAGATCCGTTTCCCTTCAGCCTGAACGGGGGGTTTACGAAGTCCGTGGGCAGCTTAATAGTTATGCAAAGGATAAATATTTTTTAACTTATATGCCGAGTAACGAAAAGATGTTAGACAGGATTGAAAAGGCAGTCCCTAAAACAACAGTGGATGTTTTGCCTGCGAAGGAAACGAGTGGGTGGGTAACTTTCTTTACATCGATTATTCCTTTCGTGATTATCTTTATTCTGTTCTTCTTCTTATTGAACCAGGCTCAGGGCGGCGGCAGCCGAGTCATGAATTTTGGTAAAAGCAAAGCGAAGCTTTATAACGAAGACAAGAAAAAGGTTCGTTTTAAAGATGTAGCCGGTGCTGATGAGGAAAAGCAGGAATTGGTGGAAGTAGTAGAATTCTTAAAGGATCCGCGCAAGTTTGCTGAACTTGGCGCCCGTATTCCGAAAGGTGTCCTGCTCGTAGGACCTCCAGGGACCGGTAAAACACTTCTTGCCCGTGCTGTAGCAGGTGAAGCCGGCGTTCCGTTCTTCTCGATAAGCGGTTCTGACTTTGTTGAGATGTTCGTTGGTGTTGGTGCATCCCGTGTGCGCGATTTATTCGAAACAGCAAAGAAAAATGCTCCTTGTATCATTTTCATCGATGAAATTGATGCGGTTGGACGCCAGCGTGGTGCCGGCTTAGGCGGCGGACACGATGAGCGTGAACAAACCCTGAACCAGCTTCTTGTGGAAATGGATGGATTCGGAGCTAACGAAGGCATTATCATTGTGGCGGCAACAAACCGTCCGGATATTCTTGACCCTGCGTTATTGCGTCCAGGCCGTTTTGACCGTCAGATTACGGTTGACCGTCCGGATGTTAAAGGACGTGAAGCAGTCCTTCAGGTACATGCGCGCAACAAGCCTCTAGATGAATCTGTAAACCTAAAAAATATTGCGATGCGGACGCCAGGATTCTCTGGTGCCGATTTAGAAAACTTATTGAATGAAGCGGCTCTAGTGGCAGCTCGTCAGAATAAGAAAAAGATTGAGATTGAAGACCTTGATGAAGCAACGGACCGCGTCATTGCAGGCCGGCTAAGAAGAGCAAGGTCATTTCCAAAAAAGAACGAAACATTGTGGCTTTCCACGAAGCAGGCCATACTGTTATCGGGCTTGTTCTTGATGAAGCTGATATGGTGCACAAGGTAACAATCGTTCCCCGCGGCCAGGCAGGCGGTTATGCTGTCATGCTCCCTAGGGAAGACCGTTACTTTATGACCAAGCCTGAATTGCTCGACAAAATTGTTGGACTGCTAGGCGGGCGTGTTGCTGAAGAAATCGTATTCGGTGAAGTCAGCACAGGTGCACATAATGACTTCCAGCGAGCAACCGGTATAGCAAGGAAGATGGTTACTGAGTATGGTATGAGTGATAAGCTTGGTCCGATGCAGTTTGGCCAGGCACAAGGTCAGGTATTCCTTGGACGCGATATCAATAATGAGCAGAACTATTCAGATGCGATTGCATATGAAATCGACCTTGAAATCCAGCGTATTATCAAAGAGTCTTATGAAAGAGCAAGAAAGATTCTTACAGAAAATCGCGAGAAGCTTGATCTTATCGCAACTACACTTCTTGAAGTGGAAACTTTGGATGCAGAACAAATCAAGCATTTGGTTGATAATGGAGTACTTCCTGACCGTTCTTCAGCTGACTATAAAAAATCGCTTGAGTTAAAGAAAGCGGATGACGTGAAGGTAAACATCACGTCTAAAAAAGAGGATGAGGATCTTGCGATAAACGAGAACCGTCCTTCTGATATTCTTACTGCAGACGACTCAGACCCGGACAGAAATGTATAAAAAGTAATAAGAGTGCCTCAATTGCTGAGGCGCTCTTTTTTGCTAATCAGAATTTATATCCATAAATTCTGATTAGCACGACGGACATGGATGTCCTAGTCAGGCGAGTGCCACAGGACGTGGCATTCACGAGCGTGATAAGAAAAACTAAGGCATTCACCTAAGAACTTGGTGGATGCCTAGTTTTTCTAATGTGCAGGGCAAAGGGTTTCCGCTTTTCTTTCCCGTCTGCCATTAGTTGTGATATGATGTTTGAAGTGTAAAGAATGAATTTCAATGAAGTGGTGATAATGTTGATTTTTGTTTTTGATGTTGGTAATACAAACATTGTTTTAGGTGTATATAAAGGTGAAGAATTAAAGCATCATTGGCGCATCGAAACGAACCGGAACCGGACCGAGGATGAATACGGCATGATTGTCAAAATGTTATTCGACCATGCTGAACTTTCATTTAAAGAAATTGATGGAATTATCATATCTTCCGTTGTTCCGCCAATCATGTTCGCGCTCGAAAGAATGTGCCAGAAATACTTCCATGTCAAACCGCTAGTAGTCGGCAGGGAATCAAGACCGGACTGGATATTAAATATGAAAATCCAAGAGAAGTCGGCGCCGACAGAATCGTCAATGCTGTCGCAGCTATTCACGAATACGGAAGCCCGCTGATTATTGTCGATTTTGGAACAGCTACAACCTACTGTTATGTTAATGAAAAGGGACAATATATGGGTGGGGCAATTGCTCCCGGAATAAATATTTCAACTGAAGCCCTGTATTCTAAAGCGGCAAAATTGCCAAGAATTGAAATCGCACGCCCAGACGGTGTAGTGGGAAAAAACACTGTTGCCGCCATGCAAGCAGGCATACTATATGGATATGTAGGACAGGTTGAAGGTATTGTAAAGCGCATGATGGACCAGAGTGCCCAGCAGCCGACTGTCATTGCGACTGGCGGGCTATCGAACTTAATTGCACAGGAGTCCAATATTATTGATATTGTCGATCCTTTTTTAACTTTAAAGGGACTGCAGTTAATCTATAAACGAAATGTGGACACGCTAAAGAATAACATCTAGAAAGGAGTTTTGACATGAATGATTATCTTGTAAAAGCACTCGCGTATGGCGGGCAAGTACGAGCATATGCAGTTCGCAGCACAGAAACCATTTCAGAAGCACAGCGTCGCCATCAAACCTGGCGTACAGCTTCGGCAGCGTTAGGGCGTGCCATGACAGCTGGTCTTATGATGGGTGCAATGATGAAGGGCGAAGAGAAACTAACGATTAAAATAGAGGGCGGCGGCCAATCGGTGCCATTATGGTTGACAGTAACGCCAAGGGCGAAGTTCGCGGCTATGTTTCCAATCCACAGGTGGATTTTGAATCAAACGAGTATGGAAAGCTTGATGTCCGCCGTGCAGTAGGTACAGACGGGTACCTTTCAGTGGTTAAGGATATCGGGCTTAGAGATTTTTTTACAGGACAGGTACCGATTGTCTCAGGTGAATTAGGAGAAGACTTTACCTATTATTTTGTTACCTCGGAACAAGTGCCTTCGTCTGTAGGTGTCGGAATACTGGTTAATCCGGATGATTCAATCCTTGCAGCGGGCGGTTTTATTTTTCAGCTGATGCCAGGCACAGAAGATGAAACAATTACAAAAATAGAAGAACGCTTAAAAACAATCCCGCCTATTTCAAGGTTAATAGAGAAGGGGTTAACTCCAGAGGAAATATTAGAAGAATTATTCGGCAAGAGAACGTAAATGTCCTAGAAAAAATGCCGGTGAAATTTGAATGTAATTGTTCCAAGGAAAGATTTGCTGGAGCTATTATCAGCCTTGGATCTAAAGAAATCCGTGATATGATTGAAGAGGACGGCATGGCAGAGGCGCATTGCCATTTTTGTAATGAAAAATATCATTATTCAAAAGAAGAGTTAGAAGGACTTGAGGGAGAAGCAAAATAAACGGTCTTAATGGGGGAAGAGAAGGTGAAGGCAAAGCAGCTGTGGCTTGTAATCGCCGGACTCATTTTACTGAATTGCCTGACGGCTGCTATTTTCTTATCCAAGACTAAGAGTGCAAACGGGGCAGGCAGCAACGAAACGGTGGCTACAATAGGGGAAGAAACAATATCAAGGCAGGCATGGCTGTCTGAACTCGAAAAAAGATACGGGCAAGAAGTTCTAAGGGATATGGTTAACCAGAAAGTGATCGCCCATATAGGGAAGAAATATAAAATAGAAATCCCTGAGGAAGAAATTGACCGTGAACTAAAAATGAACCAAATGATGTACAGTTCGAATCGAAAGCCTGCAGACCGAATTAATTGGAAAGAACAAATCAAGTACAGTTTAATGCTTGAGGATATCTTAACAAAAGATGTTGTCGTTTCTGAAAAAGAAATGAAGAGTTACTATGAGAGGAATAAAGACTTATTTAATATTCCTGATTCCTATCATTTATCGCACATAATTGTAAAAACAAAAGAAGAAGCTAAAAAAGCCGAGAAAGAATTATCCGGGGGCTCAAGCTTTCGAGCTTTGGCAATGGAGCGTTCGATCGATGAATTTTCAGCCAACCAGGGCGGAGATATAGGATTCCTGAATGAAGAAGATGAGCGTTATCCGTCCGAATATCTTGAAGTCGCAAAAACCCTGAAAAAAGGAAAATGGAGCAAACCGTTTAAAGTCGATGATGGCTACGCAATTATTATGCTTTTGGAAAAAGTCAAAGGTCAAAGCTATTCGTTTAATGAAATAAAGGATCAAATCAGGCGCCAAATTGCGTTGGAACAAATGAAATCACCCGCCTCTGCAAGAACCTTTTGGGATGAAGCAAAAGTGGATTGGTTTTATGGGAATAAAAAAGAAGATTGACGGCATGGAAAGAAAATTTCTATGCTGTTTCTTTTTTAAGCACGATTTGAATATGGTTTAAAAGGGTCGGATCACCTCATTCTATTTGGTTGGTCTATAGTCTGAATCTTTTGTGAAAAATAGGCAAATAGATTGACAAAACAACTAGTTAATTGGTAAATTTTAATAAAACCAATTAAAATACTCGGATTAAGGAGTGACGTCAATGGTACGGGTTGCGAATTCAGTGGCAGAACTAGTCGGCCAAACACCAATTGTTAAATTAAACAGGTTGGCAGAAGAAAATAGTGCAGAAGTTTATCTTAAATTGGAATACATGAATCCTGGCAGCAGCGTAAAGGACCGCATTGCGTTGGCGATGATTGAAGCTGCAGAAGAAAAAGGCGAACTGAAAGCTGGAGATACGATTATAGAGCCAACAAGTGGAAATACAGGTATCGGCCTTGCGATGATTGCAGCGGCAAAGGGATATAAAGCGATTCTTGTTATGCCAGATACAATGAGCATGGAGCGCCGCAACCTTCTTCGCGCCTATGGCGCAGACCTTGTGTTAACGCCTGGTGCCGAGGGGATGAATGGGGCAATCCGCAAGGCGGAGGAACTGTCAGCAGAGAACGGTTATTATATGCCGCAGCAATTCAAGAATGAAGCAAACCCTGAAATCCACCGCAAGACAACCGGAAAGGAAATTGTCGAGCAGATGGGCGGACAGCTTGATGCCTTTATTGCCGGAATTGGTACGGGAGGTACGATAACTGGTGCAGGCCAGGTGTTACGGGAGTCTAATCCTGATATCAAGATTTACGCAGTAGAGCCAAAGGATTCTGCAGTGCTTTCCGGCGGTAAACCAGGTCCTCATAAAATTCAGGGAATCGGGGCGGGATTTGTACCGGATGTTCTGGATACGAAAGTTTATGACGAAATTATCCAGGTTGAAAACGACCAGGCATATGAATATGCCCGCCGTGCGGCTAAAGAAGAGGGCATCCTAGGAGGCGTTTCTTCTGGTGCTGCCATCTATGCGGCCTTAAAGGTGGCCAAAGAGCTTGGCAAAGGAAAGAAAGTCCTTGCCATTCTTCCAAGTAACGGAGAGCGTTACTTAAGCACACCGCTTTACCAGTTTGAAACTGAATAATGGTTTTGAGGCATCGACTTAGGTTGATGCCTCTTTATTTATTATGAAAACAGTGTCAATTTCTTGTATGATGGAAGGAGAACCATTTAGGGGTGAATTCCTTGGAGAAAAAGTATATTTTTAAAAAGAAAATTCCTTTTACAGCTGATCAATTCTTTGCACACTATAAAAGCCTTTCGGAGCAGTTTACCCATCATGTATTGCTTGAAAGCGGCGGGGTGGACGGTACAGCATCGCGGGGTTTCAGCCTGATGCAATTGCCGTCGGAAAGGACAATCAGCTCGAAATAATAAAAAATGGTACAACCATGGGGCTGCAAGGGAATCCTTTGCATCTGCTAAGAGATTATTTAGGCGAAATGGAAGTAGAAGATGAGGCGGGCCATCCTTGCTTTGAAGGCGGTGCCATCGGCTTTATCAGCTATGATTATGCACGGAACATCGAGCGTCTGCCAGAGCTGGCCAAGGATGAACTGCAAATCCCTGACGTTTATTTTTTCGTTTACAATGAATGGTTTGTGTTTGATCACCAGGAGGAGGCTCTGCAGCTTAATTTTATTTATGATAAAAGTGAGTTAGAGCAAACAGAAGCTAAAGCGGAGACCTGGACATTGCTTTGGGAAGGTGAAGCGGGGGATGATTTCGCCCCTTTTAAAGATCATCTGAGCCGGGATGAAAAGGAAGTATCCATTCAGGAAAAGGAATTCATGGCGGCAGTAGAAAAAGTTCAATCATACATATCCGAGGGGGATGTTTTTCAGGTGAACCTTTCCGTAAGGCAGACAAAGCCAATCGATGTCCCTGCCATAGCAGTTTATGAACAGCTGCGGGGCTTTAATCCCTCGCCATATATGGGCTACTTTCACACGCCTGAATTTCAGCTCGTAAGTGGCTCACCGGAATTATTGGTAAAAAAACAAGGCAGTGAAGTCAGCACGAGGCCGATTGCAGGGACGAGGTCGCGTGGCAAGAATGCTGTTGAGGATGAAAGCCTTGCGAAGGAACTGATCGAAAATGAAAAAGAACGCGCTGAACACGTCATGCTCGTCGATTTGGAGAGAAATGACCTCGGCAGGGTGTGTAAATATGGCACGGTAGAAGTAAATGAATTTATGGTCATTGAAAAATACTCGCATGTTATGCATATTGTTTCAAATGTCAGAGGGGAGATAGCTCCGCACATGGATGGCTATGATTTAGTGGATGCCGTCTTTCCAGGGGGGACGATAACCGGCACTCCTAAAGTAAGAACAATGGAAATCATTGAAGAACTGGAGCCATCAAGACAAGGCCTATACAGGATCGCTTGGATGGATCGGGTATAACGGAGACCTTGAGCTTAATATTATGATTAGGACTATGCTGGTCCAAAACGGCAAGCCCATGTACAGGCCGGCGCGGGAATTGTCATTGATTCAAATCCAAAGCATGAGTACCTGGAATCATTAAAAAAGGCGAGGGCTCTTTGGAAAGCGAAAGAATTGGCGGAGATGGGTGAAGAAAATGATTTATATGATCGATAATTATGATTCATTTACATACAATCTGGTTCAATATCTCGGCGAGTTGGGCGAGGAATTAATCATTAAACGCAATGACGAAACCACTCTTGAAGAAATAGAGCTTGCCCGACCTGATTTCTTAATGATATCTCCGGGTCCCTGCAGCCCTGACGAATCAGGGATCAGTTTAAAAGCTATCAGCTATTTTGCAGGAAAGGTGCCTATTTTTGGTGTATGCCTTGGCCATCAGGCGATTGCCCAGACCTTTAATGGGGATGTAGTGCAGGCAAAGCGGTTGATGCACGGCAAAACCTCTGAAATCTATCATGATGGACGCACCATTTTTGAGGAGGTGGAACATCCCTTCCCCGCTGCGAGATACCATTCACTCATAGTGAAAAAGGAAACATTGCCCGATTGCTTTGAAATCTCTGCCTGGACAGAGGAAGAGGAAATCATGGCGATCAGGCATAAGTCATTGCCGATTGAAGGGGTTCAATTTCACCCTGAATCAATATTGACCAAGCCGGGGAAGCAGCTGCTTGCAAATTTTATTGCCCACTACAGCAATACATTTCGTTTAAATCGAGGTTGATGTGGAGATGTATGTCAGCTTAAATGGTAAAATAATAAAAAAGGAAGAAGCGGCCATATCCCCGTTTGATCATGGCTTTTTATACGGTGCAGGGCTATTCGAGACTTTCAGGGTTTATGATGGCCATTGTTTTTTGCTTGATGATCATCTGGAGCGCCTAAACCATGGCCTTCAGACCCTGGCAATTGACCGGAGCTTTACACGAGAGGAAGTGGAGAGGGTTGTCCTTTCCCTCTTGGAAGCAAATGGCTATAAAAATGCATATATTCGTTTTAATGTGTCCGCTGGCCAGGTGAAATTGGTCTACAGGCGGCACCATATACAAAGCCCACTGTAATTGTTTTTTCGAAGCCTCTTCCGGATGGGGTGGAATTGCAGGAAAAGGCTTCGATCATTTTATCCTTGAATCGAAACACTCCTGAGGGACTGGAGAGGCTGAAATCCCATCATTATCTGAACAATCTGCTTGCTTACCGTGAGCTGGGTGGTGCCACGGGGGTGGAAGGCGTATTTCTTACAAAAGAAGGTTTTTTGGCTGAAGGGATAGTCTCAAATCTTTTTTGGCTTAAAAAACAAACCCTCTACACACCCGGACTGGAAACAGGAATTTTGGACGGGATTACAAGGAGGTTCGTGATGCAGCTGGCAAAAAAACAGGGATTAACTGTAGAAGAAGGACTCTATACTCCTGAAGATGCCTCAGATGCTGACGAAATTTTTCTTACTAACTCTATACAGGAAATTGTGGCAGTTACCTGTTTTGCAGATGTGGAAATGCCGGGAAAAAAAGGGGCTATTGCATGCTCTTTGCATAAAAAATATCAAACATATTGCAGGTTTCTTTATAGCAGAATGAACCTTTAAAATGGAGGATGCTACATGGGAAGAGCAGAAGGAAATAAGATCCAATGCGGCCGTACACACTTGATTACGGAAAAAAGACACTTATTATGGGGATTTTAAACGCTACCCCGGACTCCTTTTCTGATGGGGGCAGGTTTAATGCGATAGAAGCAGCCGTCCAACATGCAAGAGAGATGATTGAAAACGGAGCGGATATAATCGATATTGGTGGAGAATCTACCCGTCCTGGGCATGAATCTGTTTCGGTGGAGGAAGAACTTGAACGTGTCCTCCCGATTATAAAGGCTATTTCCAAACAGGTCAGTGTGCCTATTTCGATCGATACGTATAAAGCCGAGGTTGCCCGCGAGGCCATCAAAGCCGGAGCCCATATCATAAATGATATTTGGGGAGCAAAAGCAGACCCTGATATGGGAAAGGTTGCGGCCGACCTTGATGTGCCAATTGTACTCATGCATAACCGCAACGACCGTGAGTATGGCTTGTTTTTCCGGGATGTCATGAATGACCTATACGATAGTATCAGAATAGTGAAGGAAGCTGGAGTCAGGGATGAAAATATTATCCTCGATCCGGGCATAGGTTTTGCGAAGGATTATAAAGAAAATATTGAAATGATGAATGATTTGGACAAGCTTGTGTCCATCGGTTATCCTGTACTGCTGGGCACATCCAGAAAAACAATGATTGGCCATGCGCTTAATCTGCCAGTAGCCGAGCGGATGGAAGGAACAGGTGCGACCGTCTGTTATGGAATTCAGAAGGGGTGCCAGATTGTCCGGATACATGATGTAAAGGAAATGGCAAGAATGGCGAAAATGATGGATGCCCTAATGGGGAAGGGAGAAGCCCATGGATAAAATATTTGTAAATAAGATGGATTTCTATGGCTATCACGGAGTATTCCCGGAAGAAACCAGGCTCGGGCAAAGATTCACTGTCGATCTTACCGTAATGCTCGATTTAAAAAAAGCGGGAGAAACGGATGATTTAGAGCATTCGGTTAACTATGCCGAGCTATATAGGATTTGCAAAGAGGTGGTGGAAGGCCAGCCTTTTAAGCTTGTCGAAGCGGTTGCTGAAAAAATAGCTGCTGAGCTTTTGGATGCGTTTGGCATGATTGAGGAAGTCACGGTTAAAGTCATCAAACCGGACCCTCCCATCCCTGGCCATTATCAATCCGTAGCAGTTGAAATGACAAGGAGACGATAAAAGTGGATAACATAGCATTTATTGCTCTCGGATCAAATATCGGAGACCGTAATGAATACCTGAAAAAGGCTGTGCAGAGGCTAGATGCCCACCCGAGGATCCAATTGGTAAATTGTTCTTCGATTTATGAAACAGATCCGGTTGGCTATGAGGATCAGGATTTATTTTTAAATATGGTAATTAAGGTCAAAACAGGGATGGACCCACTTTCGCTCCTTGATACCTGCCTTGCGATAGAATTGGATCTTGGGAGAAAAAGGGAAATGAAATGGGCCCCAGAACAATAGACCTTGACATTCTTCTGTATAACCAAGAAAATATTGAAACAGAGAAGCTTATTATTCCACATCCTAGGATGTTAGATCGGGCCTTTGTTGCAATTCCCCTCATAGAGATAGGGGGAGGCAACAGCATACCGACATTGGAAAAACCTCTTCAGTTCTATCTTGATCAAATACCTGATAAAGAAGGAGTCCGAATATGGAAGCGGAAAAATGGGGAAGGCGTATTCGAGCTTACCGAAAGCTAAAAGGTTATACGCAGGAAAGTTTTTCGAAGGAACTTGGGGTTTCGGTCTCTATTTTAGGAGAAATTGAAAGAGGGAACCGTATGCCGGGTCCGGAATTGGTCCAACAGATTGCCCATTTTTTACAGGTGAGTTTAGAAGAATTAACTCCTCCCGAGGAATAATTATATAGAAGGACAACATAGATCAGGAGGAATAGTTTATGTTGAAAATTGGCGATATTGAAATGAAAAACCAGGTTGTTCTGGCGCCGATGGCCGGTGTCTGCAACTCTGCATTCCGTTTAACGGTTAAAGAGTTCGGTGCAGGATTGGTTTGCGCTGAAATGGTCAGCGATAAAGGGATCGTTTTTAAAAATGAAAAAACGATGAATATGCTTTATATTGATGAGCGGGAAAAACCGCTTAGTCTGCAAATCTTCGGTGGCGTAAGAGAAACTCTTGTCGAAGCTGCTCAGTTTGTTGATAAAAATACGAATGCTGACATCATCGATATCAACATGGGCTGCCCTGTGCCGAAGATTACAAAATGCGATGCAGGGGCAAAGTGGCTTCTTGATCCAAATAAAATTTATGAAATGGTCTCTGCTGTTACCGCTGCGGTTGAAAAGCCGGTTACAGTTAAGATGCGCATGGGCTGGGACGAAGACCATATTTACGCAGTGAAAAATGCCCAGGCTGTTGAACGTGCTGGGGGTAAGGCAGTAGCACTGCACGGCCGGACGCGCGTCCAAATGTATGAGGGAACAGCAAACTGGGATATTATACGTGAAGTGAAGCAGTCACTTAACATACCGCTTATTGGTAATGGTGACGTCCAAACTCCTCAGGATGCAAAAAGAATGCTGGAGGAAACTGGCTGTGACGGCGTTATGATTGGCCGCGCGGCGCTGGGGAATCCATGGATGATCTATAGCACAGTTAAATACCTGCAAACCGGTGAACTGACAGGTGAACCTTCTGTGCGTGAAAAAATTGATGTGTGCATTCTTCATTTGGATCGCCTGATTGCCTTGAAAAATGAATACGTTGCGGTCCGGGAAATGCGCAAGCATGCCGCTTGGTACTTAAAAGGAATCCGCGGCAATGCAAAGGTCCGCAATGAGATAAATGAATGCAACACTCGTAATGACCTTGTTACCCTATTAACTGCTCTTGTGCTTGATGTGGAAGAGAAAGAAAGAAATGAAGCTGCTGTTGTCTAAAAATTGACATTCAATTCTTCATTTTCTATAATACGTTTGTTAAAAGATAGACTGCCAGTGGATAAACTGGCAGTTTTTATTCTATTAGCATTTTTTTGATGTCTGAATCCGCAAAATTGTGTAAAATAATAAGATATGTACAAAGTCTTCTCGCAGGATGTTTTGCGTTTTACATATTATGATATTTAAATTGGAGTTGATAGGCGTGAGCGAAGAATTAAATGACCAATTAAGAGTTAGACGGGAAAAGATGTCCTCTATGCGTGAAAAAGGACTTGATCCTTTTGGTAAACGCTATGACCGTTCTGATGATACAAAGAGCCTGATTGAAAAATACGGAGAGATTGAGAAAGAAGAGCTTGACGCTAAAGAAGTTTCTGTCGTCCTTGCCGGCCGTATTATGACTAAGCGCGGAAAAGGAAAAGCGGGCTTCGCCAATATACAGGACCTTAGCGGCCAAATTCAAATCTATGTACGACAGGATGCAGTTGGCGAAGAGCAGTATGGAATCTTTGATTCTGCTGATCTCGGTGACATTGCAGGTGTAAAAGGTACACTCTTTAAAACAAAGGTAGGCGAATTGTCTGTTAAGGTTCAGGAGTTTGAATTCTTAACCAAGGCCTGCGCCCGCTTCCTGATAAATTCCATGGCCTTAAAGACGTGGAACAGCGCTATCGCCAGCGTTACCTCGATTTAATCATGAGTGAAGAGAGCAGGAACACGTTTGTAACCCGCAGCCGTATCATTCGTGAAATGCGCCGTTATCTGGACAACCACGGATATCTTGAGGTGGAGACGCCAATGATGCATTCCATAGCTGGAGGAGCATCCGCCCGTCCGTTCATTACACATCATAATGCGTTGGATATGCAATTATATATGAGGATTGCCATCGAGCTTCATTTGAAGCGTTTAATCGTAGGCGGACTTGAAAAAGTATATGAAATAGGCCGCGTATTCCGTAATGAAGGTGTTTCAACCCGCCATAATCCGGAATTTACAATGATCGAATTATATGAAGCGTATGCGGACTACCGTGATATCATGTCCTTGACTGAGAATCTAGTTGCACATATTGCACAAGAAGTCCTCGGAACAACTACTGTCCAATACGGTGAATATGAGATTGATTTAAAGCCAGAATGGAAGAGACTCCATATGGTTGATGCGATCAAGGAATATACCGGCGTCGATTTCTGGAAAGAAACTAGTGTTGAAGAAGCGCGTGCACTTGCAAAGGAACATGGCGTTGAAATTAAGGACACTATGCTTTATGGTCATATCGTTAATGAGTTCTTTGAGCAAAAGGTTGAAGAGAAGCTCATCCAGCCAACGTTTATTTTTGGCCATCCAGTTGAAATTTCACCGCTTGCTAAGAAAAACGATGAGGATCCACGATTCACGGACCGCTTCGAACTATTTATCGTTGCGCGTGAGCATGCAAATGCATTTACGGAACTCAATGATCCAATTGACCAAAGAGAGCGTTTTGAAGCACAGCTTAAAGAACGTGAAGAAGGTAATGATGAAGCCCATATGATGGACGATGATTTCATCGAGGCTTTAGAATACGGTATGCCTCCAACAGGAGGTCTTGGAATTGGTATCGACCGTCTGGTGATGCTGCTTACAAACTCACCATCCATTCGTGACGTACTGTTATTCCCATTAATGAGACATCGTTAATTTATATTTGAAGTGCTGCTTCGGCGGCACTTCATTTTTATTTCATGGTCTAAAAAGAGAGACCTTTGAATTGACTAATGAGGTTGAAATATTAGAATATTAGTTCTTTATTTTTCTTGAATAAAAATATAAAAAAGCTATTGCCACATAAAAATAAAGATGATATATTATTATCTGTTGCTGCAAGACAGCAAGCAAGCGAAAAAGAAATTGAAAAAAGTTATTGACTTAAATAACTAGAGATGATAAGATATAAAAGTTGTCTCATTAAACAAATTGCTCTTTGAAAACTAAACAAACAAAAATGTCAACAAAACAAGCAAGACCAAATGAAGACGATCTTGATCGTCGGAATTTGCCAACGTAACTTTATGAGCTAATCACTCACTCTTTATTGGAGAGTTTGATCCTGGCTCAGGACGAACGCTGGCGGCGTGCCTAATACATGCAAGTCGAGCGGATCACTTCGGTGATCAGCGGCGGACGGGTGAGTAACACGTGGGCAACCTGCCTGTAAGACTGGGATAACTTCGGGAAACCGGAGCTAATACCGGATAATCCTTTTCCTCTCATGAGGAAAAGCTGAAAGACGGTTTCGGCTGTCACTTACAGATGGGCCCGCGGCGCATTAGCTAGTTGGTGAGGTAACGGCTCACCAAGGCGACGATGCGTAGCCGACCTGAGAGGGTGATCGGCGCACACTGGGACTGAGACACGGCCAGACTCCTACGGGAGGCAGCAGTAGGGAATCTTCCGCAATGGACGAAAGTCTGACGGAGCAACGCCGCGTGAGCGATGAAGGCCTTCGGGTCGTAAAGCTCTGTTGTTAGGGAAGAACAAGTATCGGAGTAACTGCCGGTACCTTGACGGTACCTAACCAGAAAGCCACGGCTAACTACGTGCCAGCAGCCGCGGTAATACGTAGGTGGCAAGCGTTGTCCGGAATTATTGGGCGTAAAGCGCGCGCAGGCGGTCCTTTAAGTCTGATGTGAAAGCCCACGGCTCAACCGTGGAGGGTCATTGGAAACTGGGGGACTTGAGTACAGAAGAGGAAAGTGGAATTCCACGTGTAGCGGTGAAATGCGTAGAGATGTGGAGGAACACCAGTGGCGAAGGCGACTTTCTGGTCTGTAACTGACGCTGAGGCGCGAAAGCGTGGGGAGCAAACAGGATTAGATACCCTGGTAGTCCACGCCGTAAACGATGAGTGCTAAGTGTTAGAGGGTTTCCGCCCTTTAGTGCTGCAGCTAACGCATTAAGCACTCCGCCTGGGGAGTACGGCCGCAAGGCTGAAACTCAAAGGAATTGACGGGGCCCGCACAAGCGGTGGAGCATGTGGTTTAATTCGAAGCAACGCGAAGAACCTTACCAGGTCTTGACATCCTCTGACAATCCTGGAGACAGGACGTTCCCCTTCGGGGGACAGAGTGACAGGTGGTGCATGGTTGTCGTCAGCTCGTGTCGTGAGATGTTGGGTTAAGTCCCGCAACGAGCGCAACCCTTGATCTTAGTTGCCAGCATTCAGTTGGGCACTCTAAGGTGACTGCCGGTGACAAACCGGAGGAAGGTGGGGATGACGTCAAATCATCATGCCCCTTATGACCTGGGCTACACACGTGCTACAATGGATGGTACAAAGGGCTGCAAAACCGCGAGGTTGAGCCAATCCCATAAAACCATTCTCAGTTCGGATTGCAGGCTGCAACTCGCCTGCATGAAGCCGGAATCGCTAGTAATCGCGGATCAGCATGCCGCGGTGAATACGTTCCCGGCCTTGTACACACCGCCCGTCACACCACGAGAGTTTGTAACACCCGAAGTCGGTGGGGTAACCGCAAGGAGCCAGCCGCCTAAGGTGGGACAGATGATTGGGGTGAAGTCGTAACAAGGTAGCCGTATCGGAAGGTGCGGCTGGATCACCTCCTTTCTAAGGAAACTGTCCTTATGGACATTACAGTGTTGACCACTTTTTGTTTGTTTAGTTTTGAGGGAGCAATTCCTCAGAACTTATTTTTTTGCTCCTGCGCCACAGTAGTTCGAAGAAGTATTCTTCAGCTCGTCGCAAGGCAGCAAGAAGTAATGCTCTGATGCTTAATCACGCTGTGATTAAAATCAGTAGCCTTGTTCCTTGAAAACTAGATAATCGTAAAGAAGAAAACCAAGTAAGAACCGAGTAATCGCCATTTTAGTTTTCTCTCTTATTAGTAAGAGAAAAAAACCTTTTAGGTTAAGTTAGAAAGGGCGCACGGTGGATGCCTTGGCACTAGGAGCCGATGAAGGACGGGACTAACACCGATATGCTTCGGGGAGCTGTAAGTAAGCTTTGATCCGGAGATTTCCGAATGGGGAAACCCGCTGTTCGTAATGGAACAGTATCTTTACCTGAATACATAGGGTATTGAAGGCATACCCGGGGAACTGAAACATCTAAGTACCCGGAGGAAGAGAAAGCAAACGCGATTCCCTGAGTAGCGGCGAGCGAAACGGGACATAGCCCAAACCAAGAGGCTTGCCTCTTGGGGTTGTAGGACACTCAACATGGAGTTACAAAGGAACGGGGTAGATGAAGCGACCTGGAAAGGTCCGTCATAGAAGGTAAAAACCCTGTAGTTGAAACTTCGTTCCCTCCTGAGTGGATCCTGAGTATGGCGGGACACGTGAAATCCGGTCGGAAGCAGGGAGGACCATCTCCCAAGGCTAAATACTCCCTAGTGACCGATAGTGAACCAGTACCGTGAGGGAAAGGTGAAAAGCACCCCGGAAGGGGAGTGAAAGAGATCCTGAAACCGTGTGCCTACAAGTAGTCAGAGCCCGTTAATGGGTAATGGCGTGCCTTTTGTAGAATGAACCGGCGAGTTACGATTACATGCAAGGTTAAGTTGAGAAGACGGAGCCGCAGCGAAAGCGAGTCTGAATAGGGCGATTGAGTATGTGGTCGTAGACCCGAAACCAGGTGATCTACCCATGTCCAGGGTGAAGGTAGGGTAACACCTACTGGAGGCCCAACCCACGCACGTTGAAAAGTGCGGGGATGAGGTGTGGGTAGCGGAGAAATTCCAATCGAACCTGGAGATAGCTGGTTCTCTCCGAAATAGCTTTAGGGCTAGCCTCACGTAGTGAGAGTCTTGGAGGTAGAGCACTGTTTGGACTGGGCCCTCATCGGGTTACCGAATTCAGACAAACTCCGAATGCCAAAGACTTATCCGTGGGAGTCAGACTGCGAGTGATAAGATCCGTAGTCAAAAGGGAAACAGCCCAGACCACCAGCTAAGGTCCCAAAGTATACGTTAAGTGGAAAAGGATGTGGAGTTGTTTAGACAACCAGGATGTTGGCTTAGAAGCAGCCACCATTTAAAGAGTGCGTAATAGCTCACTGGTCGAATGACTCTGCGCCGAAAATGTACCGGGGCTAAACGTATCACCGAAGCTGTGGATGGACACCGTATGGTGTCCGTGGTAGGAGAGCGTTCTAAGGGCGTTGAAGCTAGACCGTAAGGACTGGTGGAGCGCTTAGAAGTGAGAATGCCGGTATGAGTAGCGAAAGACGGGTGAGAATCCCGTCCACCGAATGCCTAAGGTTTCCTGAGGAAGGCTCGTCCGCTCAGGGTTAGTCGGGACCTAAGCCGAGGCCGAAAGGCGTAGGCGATGGACAACAGGTTGATATTCCTGTACCACCTTTTTATCGTTTGAGCAATGGGGGGACGCAGGAGGATAGGGTAAGCGCGCTGTTGGATATGCGCGTCCAAGCAGTTAGGCTGTCAGTGAGGCAAATCCCACTGGCGTGAAGGCTGAGCTGTGACGGCGAGGGAAATTTAGTACCGAAGTTCCTGATTCCACACTGCCAAGAAAAGCCTCTAGCGAGATAAATGGTGCCCGTACCGCAAACCGACACAGGTAGGCGAGGAGAGAATCCTAAGGTGAGCGAGAGAACTCTCGTTAAGGAACTCGGCAAAATGACCCCGTAACTTCGGGAGAAGGGGTGCTCTTTGGGGTTCATAGCCTCGAAGAGCCGCAGTGAATACGCACAGGCGACTGTTTAGCAAAAACACAGGTCTCTGCGAAGCCGCAAGGCGAAGTATAGGGGCTGACGCCTGCCCGGTGCTGGAAGGTTAAGAGGAGGGGTTAGCGCAAGCGAAGCTCTGAATCGAAGCCCCAGTAAACAGCGGCCGTAACTATAACGGTCCTAAGGTAGCGAAATTCCTTGTCGGGTAAGTTCCGACCCGCACGAAAGGCGTAACGATCTGGGCACTGTCTCAACGAGAGACTCGGTGAAATTATAGTACCTGTGAAGATGCAGGTTACCCGCGACAGGACGGAAAGACCCCGTGGAGCTTTACTGCAGCCTGATATTGAATTTTGGTACAGCTTGTACAGGATAGGTAGGAGCCTGAGAAACCGGAGCGCCAGCTTCGGTGGAGGCGTCGGTGGGATACTACCCTGGCTGTATTGAAATTCTAACCCGCACCCCTTATCGGGGTGGGAGACAGTGTCAGGTGGGCAGTTTGACTGGGGCGGTCGCCTCCTAAAAAGTAACGGAGGCGCCCAAAGGTTCCCTCAGAATGGTTGGAAATCATTCGCAGAGTGTAAAGGCACAAGGGAGCTTGACTGCGAGACCTACAAGTCGAGCAGGGACGAAAGTCGGGCTTAGTGATCCGGTGGTTCCGCATGGAAGGGCCATCGCTCAACGGATAAAAGCTACCCCGGGGATAACAGGCTTATCTCCCCCAAGAGTCCACATCGACGGGGAGGTTTGGCACCTCGATGTCGGCTCATCGCATCCTGGGGCTGTAGTCGGTCCCAAGGGTTGGGCTGTTCGCCCATTAAAGCGGTACGCGAGCTGGGTTCAGAACGTCGTGAGACAGTTCGGTCCCTATCCGTCGTGGGCGCAGGAAATTTGAGAGGAGCTGTCCTTAGTACGAGAGGACCGGGATGGACGCACCGCTGGTGTACCAGTTGTCTTGCCAAAGGCATCGCTGGGTAGCTATGTGCGGACGGGATAAGTGCTGAAAGCATCTAAGCATGAAGCCCCCCTCAAGATGAGATTTCCCATAGCGCAAGCTAGTAAGATCCCTGAAAGATGATCAGGTTGATAGGTCAGAGGTGGAAGCGCGGCGACGTGTGGAGCTGACTGATACTAATCGATCGAGGACTTAACCAAGTCATTTATGACAAAGCGA
Source organism: Neobacillus sp. PS3-34 (assembly GCF_030915465.1). Lineage (GTDB taxonomy): Bacteria > Bacillota > Bacilli > Bacillales > Cytobacillaceae > Neobacillus_A. The sequence goes on along the minus strand of NZ_CP133267.1, from coordinate 2,197,664 downwards.
ACTCGACTTACTTCTTCTTCTTACATTATCTAGTTTTGAGGGAACAAACCTCAAACCAAATAGTCTGGTAATAATGGCGAGAAGGCGACACCCGTTCCCATACCGAACACGGAAGTTAAGCTTCTCAGCGCCGATGGTAGTTGGGACTTTGTCTCTGTGAGAGTAGGACGTTGCCAGGCTGTTACCACGGAGGATTAGCTCAGCTGGGAGAGCATCTGCCTTACAAGCAGAGGGTCGGCGGTTCGATCCCGTCATCCTCCACCATATTTTTTATACTGTGCCGGTGTAGCTCAATTGGTAGAGCAACTGACTTGTAATCAGTAGGTTGGGGGTTCAAGTCCTCTTGCCGGCACCACTTTGGACGAGCCATTAGCTCAGTTGGTAGAGCAACGAGCTGAACATCATGGTGCTGCTCCGAGTTGTGGAGCTTACGTCTTGAAAAGAGGTAAGCGGAACATCTGACATTTCCTTATTGTAGGAAATAATATTATTCGAGCCATTAGCTCAGTTGGTAGAGCATCTGACTTTTAATCAGAGGGTCGAAGGTTCGAGTCCTTCATGGCTCACCATTTAATTCAATATGCGGGTGTGGCGGAATTGGCAGACGCACCAGACTTAGGATCTGGCGCCGCAAGGCGTGGGGGTTCGACTCCCTTCACCCGCACCATATTGTTTGCGGAAGTAGTTCAGTGGTAGAACACCACCTTGCCAAGGTGGGGGTCGCGGGTTCGAATCCCGTCTTCCGCTCCAGAAATGCCGGGGTGGCGGAACTGGCAGACGCACAGGACTTAAAATCCTGCGGTAGGTGACTACCGTACCGGTTCGATTCCGGTCCTCGGCACCATTTAATTTTATATGCGCCCGTAGCTCAATTGGATAGAGCGTCTGACTACGGATCAGAAGGTTATGGGTTCGACTCCTTTCGGGCGCGCCATATTTACGGGAAGTAGCTCAGCTTGGTAGAGCACTTGGTTTGGGACCAAGGGGTCGCAGGTTCGAATCCTGTCTTCCCGACCATTATTACTTTAGATTCATATGGGGCCTTAGCTCAGCTGGGAGAGCGCCTGCTTTGCACGCAGGAGGTCAGCGGTTCGATCCCGCTAGGCTCCACCAAAAAATATATTGACAGTGGTTTTAAATGTTGTTAATATAAGAAAGTCGCTTCTGAGCGGCTAACTAAATTGCTCTTTGAAAACTAAACAAACAAAAATGTCAACAAAACAAGCAAGACCAAATGAAGACGATCTTGATCGTCGGAATTTGCCAACGTAACTTTATGAGCTAATCACTCACTCTTTATTGGAGAGTTTGATCCTGGCTCAGGACGAACGCTGGCGGCGTGCCTAATACATGCAAGTCGAGCGGATCACTTCGGTGATCAGCGGCGGACGGGTGAGTAACACGTGGGCAACCTGCCTGTAAGACTGGGATAACTTCGGGAAACCGGAGCTAATACCGGATAATCCTTTTCCTCTCATGAGGGAAAGCTGAAAGACGGTTTCGGCTGTCACTTACAGATGGCCCGCGGCGCATTAGCTAGTTGGTGAGGTAACGGCTCACCAAGGCGACGATGCGTAGCCGACCTGAGAGGGTGATCGGCCACACTGGGACTGAGACACGGCCAGACTCCTACGGGAGGCAGCAGTAGGGAATCTTCCGCAATGGACGAAAGTCTGACGGAGCAACGCCGCGTGAGCGATGAAGGCCTTCGGGTCGTAAAGCTCTGTTGTTAGGGAAGAACAAGTATCGGAGTAACTGCCGGTACCTTGACGGTACCTAACCAGAAAGCCACGGCTAACTACGTGCCAGCAGCCGCGGTAATACGTAGGTGGCAAGCGTTGTCCGGAATTATTGGGCGTAAAGCGCGCGCAGGCGGTCCTTTAAGTCTGATGTGAAAGCCCACGGCTCAACCGTGGAGGGTCATTGGAAACTGGGGGACTTGAGTACAGAAGAGGAAAGTGGAATTCCACGTGTAGCGGTGAAATGCGTAGAGATGTGGAGGAACACCAGTGGCGAAGGCGACTTTCTGGTCTGTAACTGACGCTGAGGCGCGAAAGCGTGGGGAGCAAACAGGATTAGATACCCTGGTAGTCCACGCCGTAAACGATGAGTGCTAAGTGTTAGAGGGTTTCCGCCCTTTAGTGCTGCAGCTAACGCATTAAGCACTCCGCCTGGGGAGTACGGCCGCAAGGCTGAAACTCAAAGGAATTGACGGGGCCCGCACAAGCGGTGGAGCATGTGGTTTAATTCGAAGCAACGCGAAGAACCTTACCAGGTCTTGACATCCTCTGACAATCCTGGAGACAGGACGTTCCCCTTCGGGGGACAGAGTGACAGGTGGTGCATGGTTGTCGTCAGCTCGTGTCGTGAGATGTTGGGTTAAGTCCCGCAACGAGCGCAACCCTTGATCTTAGTTGCCAGCATTCAGTTGGGCACTCTAAGGTGACTGCCGGTGACAAACCGGAGGAAGGTGGGGATGACGTCAAATCATCATGCCCCTTATGACCTGGGCTACACACGTGCTACAATGGATGGTACAAAGGGCTGCAAAACCGCGAGGTTGAGCCAATCCCATAAAACCATTCTCAGTTCGGATTGCAGGCTGCAACTCGCCTGCATGAAGCCGGAATCGCTAGTAATCGCGGATCAGCATGCCGCGGTGAA